>NZ_JAAHFV010000313.1:0-7539 GCF_010672755.1 Moorena sp. SIO1F2 | reverse complement strand
AGTTATCATCACACCAGAAGGAGCAGTTCAAATTAAACTGCCCCAGACAGATTAATAGTGTTTATTGTTTAAGGTTAGAAGGTTTAAGGTTAGAAGGTTAGAAGGTTAGAAGGTTTAAGGTTAGAAGGTTGAAGGTTGAAGGTTAGAAGGTTAGAAGGTTGAAGGTTGAAGGTTAGAAGGTTAGAAGGTTGAAGGTTAGAAGGTTGAAGGTTAGAAGGTTGAAGGTTAGAAGGTTTAAGGTTTAAGGTTAGAAGGTTAGAAGGTTTAAGGTTGACGACTCGGATATCGCCATTACCCATTACCCATTACCCATTACCAAAAAAACGACACTCATTTCTATCAACATGGCTATATAATTGCTATTAGTAACTGATTTAGTAATAACCCTACACTAAAACCTGTTAGAGAAACCCCACAGATAATCCAGAAAGCCTGCCATTCACCGTATCCTTCTGTTTGAAGATCTAATCTGGTTAAGGCAGCAGCAGCAATCAGCACCAGGATACGGCTAGAATAATGAATCCAGCGCAGGATGATAACGCCTAGGAAAGAGCTGAAAATTACGGAAACAAAAGCTTTGGTATCAGATTTCATCCAAGTCCCGTACAATTTTCTAATCTGATACACTGGAGCAGTTATAGCCAAAGCCATCAACAAGATATAAACGGCTCCGATCAGCCAGAGCCATACCGATACGTTAAATAAGGAATGATGTGATCCTGATGTAGTCTGTTCTACCCAACTCAATTCCTGACATTCAACAGATATCATCCAGCCAAAAATACTATGGCTTAACAGAAGAATTGATAATGGAAGCCAGGGTAGTTTTTTGATTAACCACATGTAATTTAAAGAATCCCACGACTACAATGCGTGGGATTTGAGGTCATTAATCATTAGTCTTTTGTTAATTGCTAATTGCTAATTGTTAATGGTTAATTGTTAATTTACCATTGACAATTAACCATTGGCTATTTTTAGATGACCAATGACTAATGACTAATCACCAATGACTTAGGACTAATGACTTAGGACTTAGGAGACATTGCTTGAATAATGTAATCGAAGAAAGGAGCTGTCAGCTCAGCCTCCTCGTCGGTTAGGATTCCCAAAGATGCCTCTTTTAAGCAATTTATCGCTTCTGACATCCCTGCCATTGGCACACCTAGGGCATTATACATTTCTCTTGCCCCGATGATACCAATGTCTTCAATAGGTTTCTGATCACCAGCAAGTACACCATAGGTGACCAACCGCAAGTACCAACCATAGTCCCGTAAACACTGATTCCGTTCACGCTGACCATAGGCATTGCCTCCTGGTGCTATGAAGTCAGGGCGTTTCTGCCACAGCTGACTGCTGGCTTTTTGTACAATCTTTTTTTCATTCTCCGACAGGGTGGCAGCAATGCGCAATCGCTGCTCACCACTTTGCAAAAAATCATTGATACTTCTGAGTTCACCAGAGCTGAGGTATCTCAGCTCGTCGTCGGCTTTGAGAATGACTTGACTAACTACACTCATGTTATTAGTTTATGGAGTTTTTTATTGAGTTACTCAGGCGATTCATCCCAAGCTAAATTACAGATTTTAGCTCGGGACTTCTTGCCAGAACTTTTAATTAGTAGTTTACCGACTTTGGGTGACACAACGGAAGGGCATTGGGCATAAGATCAACAAATAGAGCAAAACCCATGCATGCTTGCATCGATAGTCTCTTTCCCCTCTTACCCCATCCTTTACATTCCCTTGAACTATCCGTTGCCCCCTCTTGCCATCTCAAGCTGGCATTACAACAAAACTATCAGGATTTACGCAAAAACGCTATAACTACTAGGATACCTTAATAATACACCCTACAGGTAGCGAAGGGTGCGCCGACCTGAGGGGGTTTCCACCATGAGCGACTGAATCCGATCTCACTACTCCCTACTCCCTACTCCCTGTTCCCTTTGCTATATAATGCCAATGATGATAACTAATCAGCCCAGCCCTGAGTGTTGGCAACAAGGTCAACTGATTGAGGTAATGATTACAGACCTCAGTGATAGTGGTGATGGCGTTGGACGCCTAGGAAATCGGGTCGTTTTTGTTCCGGATACTGTCACAGGGGATAGAGCTTTGGTGCGCCTGATGCGGGTCAAACCTAACTATGCCACTGGTAAGTTACACCAACTGTTAGTGGAATCCCCTAATCGTGTTCGTCCCCGATGTATCGTCGCGGATAAGTGTGGTGGTTGTCAATGGCAGCATGTTAGCTGGGATTATCAGAAGTTGGCTAAGCAAAATCAGGTGATTCAAGCCCTCAAACGCATTGGTGGATTTAGCGAACCCGCCGTAGCACCAATCTTAACCACAGATTCTCCCTTGGGCTATCGAAACAAAGCTACCTATCCCCTCAAACGCTCAGCAACGGGTTCAGTTCAAGCGGGTTACTACCAAAAAGGTAGCCACCAGCTGATTAATCTTAATCAATGCCCCGTGCAAGACCAGCGATTGAATCCTCTGCTAGGGGAAATTAAGCAGGATATTCAGCAATTGGGTTGGTCGATATACAACGAAAGCCGCCACCAAGGACGATTGCGTCACCTTTCGTTACAGATTGGACAACGGACTGGCGAGATGTTGCTGACCTTGGTCACAACGGATCTGAATTTAAAAGACTTGGATGTCCAAGGGCAAACTTGGCTAAATCGTTATCCCCAACTGGTTGGTGTTTGTGTGAATCATAACCCCCACCGCAGTAATGTCATTTTTGGTTCCCAAACCTATTGTGTTGCCGGTCAGCCATACTTGAGGGAGAACTTTGCTGGTCTTGAGTTGCGGCTGCGACCAGATACGTTTTTCCAAGTTAATACTGAAGCGGCTGAGGTTTTGTTAAACCTAATCATTAAACAGCTAGCCCTGAAAGGCGATGAATGTGTAGTTGATGCTTACTGTGGCATTGGGACGTTTACTCTACCCCTTGCTCAACAGGTAAGCCAAGCTATCGGTATTGAAGTGCAAGCCGCATCAGTAGAGCAAGCTGAGCAAAATGCCTTGAACAATGGGATCACTAATGTGAAATTTCAGGCGGGATCAGTTGACCAGTTACTCCCCCATTTGACTATAGCCCCAGATATTGTAATACTTGACCCACCCCGTAAGGGATGTTCTCCGGCAGTGATTGACATCCTCAGGCAAGTGGCACCAAAACGGATCGTTTATATCAGCTGTAAGCCAGCTACCCTAGCACGAGACCTCAAACTCCTTTGCCTCAACGGTTACTACCAGTTAACCCACATCCAACCTGCTGACTTCTTTCCTCAAACCTCCCATGTAGAATGTGCTGCTTTTCTCGAGCACTGATATTGGCGTTGCCCAATTGTGGAACACCCAAGCATCATCCCTGATTGGTGATGGGGAATTATTGGTGATGGGGAATTGGCAGCTTACCCAACGGTTGCACGGCCATATAAATAGTTTCTTTATGTATAGTCTTTATGTATAGTCTCAATTATCTACATCAATTATTTACCTATTTGACAGGTATTTCATGAGGAAATTACCCAGAAGGGTCTGGTCTGGGCGAAAATTTTCTGATACTATAGACGTAGGGAATCAGAAATAAACAAGGTTACAGAATATGAGTAACGCTAAATGGCTATTATAGCGCTGTTTAGGCATTTTTGCCATTGAGCTGATAGGTAAAGCAGCGACATTAGTGAAAAACCTATTGAACTAATTAACAGAATAATTAACCATATAGAGGTTGTAGTTTAGCTATGCTAGCAGGAATCTTCATGTTTGAATATAGAAGCCAACCTCAAGAAATCGAGAGTTCCTAGTCCAGTTATCCCTGAGCACGATTCAGCCGTGCTTAGGGGTAAACCGATAAAAATCAGGTATCTAGCCTCCTATTATATCAAGTCCACCAAAAAAAAGCTAGGGGTTTCTTGAGTGATTGCCACATCTTTGAGTCCGGCTGAGTGCGGTTGGGAAACGGTTAGCTTTGCTTCTACCCTTTACCTTTGCCCGATCCTCGATTTGCTTCTTGAACAAATTCCCAATAAATGGCAACCGGAACTCCGGCTGGGATTACAAGAAGCATTAGTGAATGCAGCAAAGCACGGTAATAATTTAGACCCAAGTAAGACCGTAGAGGTTCAATTTTCAGTAGTCAATGGTGAATATTGGTGGGTAATTTCAGATGAAGGGTCTGGTTTTACCCATGGTGACGACCAAGAGACTACCGACGTTAGCCTACCCTGCGATGAATCAGAAAGCGGTAGGGGCATGAGCCTCCTTCACCAAATCTTCGATCAAGTCCTCTGGAATAACCAGGGAACGGAAATTAGGCTTTGTAAACAAGTGAAGCATCCCTCTAAGCGCCCTCTATTTTCCTAATCCCCTATTTCCCTAAGGGTGGCGTTTCCCATGAGTTGGACACGGGGGAGCTGAAATAGAGCGGTCTAGCCATCCAGAGGCTTGGCGCAATCGTTCAAGGGCTTCTTCTGGATGTTCATTGAGCAGAAATACCAAAGCAGCAGCAGCCTGCTCACTGGCTCGGGCGGAGCGATTAGACTTGAGGCGATGCCAATCATTGGGTCTGATCGCCAAACGCTCTGCTAAGGCTTGAGCCAATTCCAGAGTGCTAGGTTCGATCTTAGCATCAGTTTTGGGGAATTGGATGGATTCAGGCATTGTTTTTTGAGTGCTGAGTGGGGGAGTGTGTCAGTGCTGACTAACTCCCAACTATTTTAACCTAGGATTTAGGATTGCTATATGCCTCCAGAATCGTTTGATTCATCTTACCGTAATTCAGCAAAAAATAGAGAGGATCAACAAGATGTTGCTGAGTTTGAAGAGGAATTGGGTCAGATAGAGCGATCGCTTAATACTCTCAAGAAACGTTATACTCAGGTGCAGCGGGATCAGCGACAGCAAGCTCAACTCCAGGAGCGTCGAGAGCAAGTTAGGAAAGACTTGCGCAAGACTAAAAGTAATCAGACTAATAGTAATAAGACTAAAACTACTAATACTAAAACTAATCGACAAGCCCTAAAGGCTGAGTTAAGGCAAATCCAGGAACAACTGGAAGTCCTGGAGCTGAATTTAGAGAGTCAGTTGTTTTCTTGGCATAGTCTACGGGAACCGTTTTGGCATGGGGTGCGCTTTGGGGGATTGGGTTTGGTGATTGGTTGGATACTTAGGTCTTGTGTGAGTTAGTTACTTGTTGACAGTTGTTCTTGTGTGCCTAAAGCTAAATTCCTAATCCTCGTATCGAATAATCCAGTAACTCCATCGGATGCATTAAGGTAATGTCTTTTCGTTGCAGCTTCAAATGCTTCTTGATCTGCAATGAACAGCCTGGATTCGGGGAAGCAATCAACTCTGCCCCAGTATTCAATAAATTATTCACCTTTTGTTGTCCCAGCTCATCCGCTACTTCCGGTTGCAGCATGTTGTAAACTCCAGCACTACCGCAACACAAGGCGGCATCCATCGGTTCCCGTAAAGTCACTCCTGGAATTTGCCGCAATAACTGTCGCGGTTGTACACTAATCTTCTGTCCATGTAATAGGTGACAAGCATCCTGATAGACAATAGTCAATGGCTCATCCCTAAGCGGTGAAAGGGTTGCAGTTAGTCCCACACTAGCTAGAAATTCCTGGGCATCCCTCACCTTACCCGCAAATTCCTGAGCTTTTTGGGCATACTCGGGGTCATCTTCCAGGATGTGACCATACTCCTTCAAGGTATGACCGCAGCCAGCAGCATTAATAATGATGGCATCAACTTCTGTCCCCTCAAAACTATCAATCATCTGTCGTGCTAAGGCTTGAGCTTGCTTGGTTTCTCCTTGGTGTTCTGGCAAAGCGGCACAACAGCCCTGAGTTTTGGGAATCACCACTTCACAGCCATTGGCGGTCAACACCCTGACTGTTGCTTCATTCACTGGGGAGAAAAACAACCGTTGCACACAGCCAAGTATTACCCCTACCCGGTAACGCTTCTTACCCACAGCGGGAATAACATCGGGCAAATTATCCCGAAACGACTCTAGAGTAACCTTTGGCAGCATTGACTCCATGGCTGCTAACCGAGGAGATAGCAGTTTGAGCCAATTCGTAGAGCGCACTAATTTCTGCACGCCCAAGGTCTGGTAGAGATATAAAGGAAACAATAATGAACGCAATCGCCCCGGATAGGGAAACAAGCTAAAAATTAGCTGTCTAAACATCCAATCTGGAAAACTACGAGGCTGATTTCGCTGAACTTGATGACGAGTGGCGGAGATTAGTTTATCGTACTCAACCCCAGATGGACAAGTTGTCACACAAGCTAAACATCCCAAACAAGAATCAAAATGTTGTGTACTCCCCTCGGCCAGGGGAGCTTGCCCTTGACTAATTGCATTCATTAAATAGATCCGACCCCGAGGGGAATCCATCTCTTTGCCAAGCACCCGGTAACTTGGACAGGTGGAAAGACAAAAGCCACAATGAACGCAGGAATCAATCAATTCCTGCTTGGGCGGTTTTTCAGCATCAAAACCATTTTGCTTATTCGTGGTTAGTTGTTGGATATTGGTCATTTTTAAAGGTTTAAGGTTGTAAGGTTGAAGGTTTAAGGTTTAAGGTTGAAGGTTTAAGGTTGTAAGGTTGAAGGTTTAAGGTTGTAAGGTTTAAGGTTGTAAGGTTTAAGGTTTAAGGTTTAAGGTTTACTGGTGAATGGTGAATGGTGAATGGTGATTGGGAATTTATCATTTATGATTGATATAGCGTTTATGATAGTTATAAGATACTTTCAAGTTTTTTACCCCGACTTCCGACTCCCGACTCCCGACTCCCGACTCCCTAAAACCCATAAATCAAATTCCTCCAATAAATCGACCAGGACTTAAAACATTTTCTGGGTCAAACTTTTGTTTAATTCCACGCATTACCTCTAATCCATTACCTTGATATCCCCAAACATCTAACTCCTGCTTCAAGGTTATGGGAGCTTCTAATACTGTCATAAATCCTTGTTCAGTTTTACAAAAATTGCGCATATTTTTAATCATTTCTGAACTAAATGCTTTGGATTCAAACCACACTTTACCTAAGCCACTTCTAACATGAATCAATCCCAATCCTCCTAAGCTTTCCAAGGTGTTCAATGTCTTAGCCGCAGCAGTTGGTAATACTCCTATTTTGCAGACAATTGTTGAGGATTGTCCCAATTTCCCAATTGAGTTTGCTAATGATTCCCATAGACTCGTGTCATCCCCGTTACTATAAAAACTATTCCGTAACCCTAACTGTTCCGCAACTGACTGTATTCGAGCACATTGCTCCTTGACACTGTCTGCTACACTTTGGAACCTTACCATCAATCCCATCTCCTGACCAATCCCTAATTCTGTGACTAACTTAGGGGATAATAAGTCTAGTGCTGTGGGAGTCAAGGCTGAGGCTAATACTGTTTTTACAGCTGAGGCAATTCCATCCATTTCACCTGTCAACACAATAGTTTCTGCTGCTTGTGGTATTGGATATAGCCGAAAGGTTGCCTG
>NZ_JAAHFV010000312.1:0-7556 GCF_010672755.1 Moorena sp. SIO1F2 | reverse complement strand
TTGCAGGATGTGAACTTGGTAAACTTTACTTCCTTTGCTGTTTCGTACTCCCTTTCTTCAATACTCATGGGGTTACTCGCTTTCGTTATGGTGTAAGCCATCATTAATCCTCCTCTTTTTGTTTCATACTCTTTCACGTAATAAAATTTTACGTAATAAAATCATATCCGATAAATCATCTGGCAAGACGTAAGGATTCAGGTCAGTGCCACAGTTATTAGGGGGGAAGGCTGAGCGCCCTTTCCTTAAGAGTGAATAACCTGCAACTGAGAGTAGCTCAGCCTTCCCCCCTCCCTTTAGCAATCGGTAAGTCATCTTGAGTTAACTTGCTCAAGATTATGGTGTAATGTAGCAGTATGAGCAAGGCACAAAAAACTCCAGAGTTTGACCTCAAACAGATCAGATTGTTGCCCACTGAGCAACTGGTCGATTTGATAGTGCAGCAACACCAGGTCATTGAAGAATTACAGCAGGAGATCTTACGCCTCAAACTTAGCCTTCAAAAAGACCGTCAAACCTCCTCGAAGCCCCCCTCAACTGACCTGCTCAAAAAACCCGAAAAACCAAAAGTTGGTTCAGATAAGACTTGTACTCCCAAAGGTCAACCAGGAGGGCAACCTGGTCATCCTGGCAAGACACGTAAAGGCTTTGAGAGAGTTGATCGATATGAGCGGCTCTTACCACAAAAGTGTCCCCACTGTAGTTCTGTTGAATTCATCGAATCCCCAGTATCAGTGCAACGGCAGCAAGTCGCTCAACTGGTTGCTCATCCAATCGAGGTAGTGCATAAAGTGCGCTTATGCAACAAATGCGCCCACTGTGGTCAGCTCCATACGGCTCCTTGGCCAAAAGGGATCGTGCCAGGACAAGACTTAAGCGTGGGACTGCAATCTCTACTGGTTAGGCATAGCAACTATGGACATCTTTCCTATGACAAACAGCAAGAATTGCTATGGGAACTCGGCAACATTGAAGTTGGGGTAGGGAGTCTGGTATCAACCAACGCTCGGGTAGCAAAGGCGGTTAAGGGCAGTGTTGACGAGTTACGGGAATGGGTCAAACGGCAACCTCGGGTACATGTCGATCAAACCCCCTGGCCTGTGCTCGGACATTAAGAATGGCTGTGGGTGACAACTGGTCTTGGGTTTTGTCTATTTCATCCTGGTGATACCCGTTCGCGAGCTGAATTGATTGAGCAGTTGGGGGAAACCTTTGATGGAGTTTGGCTTGACTCCATGAGCATTTTAGCGGGAAGGACAGATGAAAAAGCAGTTGCGCGAGTTCTGGGAGTTTCTAAATACTGACATCCGAGAGTTGGCAAAGCCGACAGATGTTACCGAGGGAGGGATAGAAACTATTCTTTCCCTCCCTAACCCCCTCTCTCCCTCACTACACGGCGGAAATATAAGGTTGATGTCATACGGTGCAGCCAGAGACTGAAACCTTTACTGTGTAAAGGTTTCAGAACTCGCTACACTTGGGAAGCTCACCACAGCAGTGGGTTTTGTGTCAGGTCACAGCGTTGGTACAAGCGCCACAACACAGCTTTACTCAAAGCTAAAGGACATATTGACAGGGAAATCGCACTAGGTCAAATCCGAGATGTTGTGGGGTGGGTTTGAAGGCACAAGTCAGGCACCACCTTCCGGATTTCTTCCCTAGTGACTACGGCTAAGTATGACAGATGCAGCCGACTATACCGATGTATCGGCTGGTCCTTCCCCAACACCTTCATCCGTTGTGCCCACACCGATGTGAAATACTCTATTTTCAGCAGGATCTGAATTCTCGACGTAAGAAACTTTAATCGGATTCTCGCTACGGATGATATCATACCAACCAGCAAAGTCAGAATCATCAAGCATTCCTACTAAAAGCGACCCAGAAATATAGCCAACGGTATCAGCAGGTTTAGTAGGCCAAAAATAGATCACAGCCCTGTTGGCAGGTCCTGATTCTGCGCTTCCTTCTAAGCTTAAGAAATACCGATGTGCGTTTGAGTTATTACGACTGCGATTAGTACCAACTCGATAGGTAGTAACGTTAATGACACCCATAAGGCCCTCACTATAGGTTTTTGGTAAATAGTTGATGTATTTCAACAATAACCCTGGTTGACTGACAAAACTAATCAACCACGTACTCGTACGTTTGTATTTTGAATTCCAGTCGATACCGTAGTTTATCATGTTGTGTTCGTGACTGAAGTTTACCCGTACAAATGTACTAAAGACTCCCAAAAGTGCTGTCAATGCCTAAAAATGTATTTAAATGGCATGGGCTTTAGAGCCATAGAAAGAGTGACTGGTGTTCACCATACGACCATAATAGGTTGGGTTAAAAAAGTTAGTTCACGCTTAAAAGATGTATGTTTTACTGAAGAAATTCCTGAAATCACTGAAATAGATGAGCTACAAACCTTTGTAAAAAAAAACAAAATTTGGGTGTGAGACGAAACCTTAGAGAGTGGAGCCTTATTTCATATAACTTCAAACTATTACCCATAACCTGTCTCTATAAAGGCGACCCTCTCTTACGGTAACTTCAAAGGACGGCAGCTAACAAGCGCTATCCCGGGATTTTAAACTTTATAGTTGGTGACCGCAGTTCGGAAACTTTTAAAAAGCTTTGGAAGAAAATAAAACGATGCAGCGCGGTCTTGGGGGTTTCCCCCATGAGCGACTGCATCAAGACAATGTTGGCATAGCTTTTGGTATGTCACTGATAAATATATTGTTTACCAGATATTTATTGATGATATTGATCATTTAACCAATAAAACTTATATGACTAGAATAGAAAGGGAAAATACGAGATTGAGACATTATTTAGCTAGACTACATAGAATAACTCTCTGCTACTCTAAATCTGAAGAGATGTTGCAGTTATCAATTAGGCTTCTTATTTATTATTTAAAATACCATAAAATTCCCCTTTCTGGGGAAACCATTTAATGAATCAGCAACGCCGGGCATTAGCCTGGTACGGAAACAATCTAGATCAGCTGCGAAACTGGTGGCAGCAACTGGTAGACCAGCAGGAGCAAAGTCAGGTTCTGCCGAATGCGATTGACCAAAGGTCACGCTACGCGATCGCTAGTTCCTCTGACCGGGTTAATCTAGGCGCAGTTTTTAACACAAACAGTAAAAATTGTCAAGTAAAGCATCCGATCAGCGGTCAACAGCACCAGATAGACTCTTTTAATAGAATCAGTAATTAGTCTCGGGGGGAGACAAGCGCACCCCCCATCTCCCCATCTCCCCATCTCCCCATCTCCCCATCTCCCCATCTCCCCATCTCCCCATCTCCCCATCTCCCCATCTCCCCATCTCCCCACCCTCCCTCTAATTATGGGTATTCAACCTGACTTGATATTACTAACACAAGCTATAAAAAGCTTTTTAAGCATCCAATAAAAGCTTTTTATAAATACTTTAACTGCAGTAAATTAATTCAACAAAATCTTTAACTAATCGATACGTAGAATTACGCTAACTTGATAATAAATAGCGAATTTTCGCTTAGTTTTAAGCTATAAATGGAAGTAGTCAGCCGACAGCTAACGCCGCGCATCTACCATTGCCAGCTATCAGCCATGGCATGAGCTGAATGCTTACCTATAAATAGGGATTTTTTTCCGGTTAATTATCTTATATGAAGGGGAAAAAACATTCATTATAATGATATTCCGGATTTTTTTAGGCACCAATCAATATCTGTGCTCACTGTTGAATACAACAATTACAACGTAAGCTAATGGGCTACGCGCAGGCTACGCCAACAGCTATCAGCGACCACTGACTACTGACGGCTGAATGCTTACATTACAACACTAGTATCAGAACAATTATTGTGCCTTTAATTTCCCAAATTTAACTGCCAATTTAGGCAGCATCAATAGTCAATTATTGGAGTAAATAAAAAAATGGCAATTATTTTAGGAACTCTCAACGAAGATAATTTAGAAGGTCTCCCTGAAAACGACATCATTCAAGCTTTAGATGGAAACGATATTGTTCGAGGACGGGAAGGGAATGATATTATCCAGGGAAATCTAGGTAATGATGTAATTTATGGAGATCAGGGTGATGATGTAATCCAAGGAAATGAAGGGAATGATCAACTCTTTGGTGGAGAAGGTGACGATGTAATTCAAGGTGGCGCTGGGAATGATCGAATTTGGGGTGATAGTGGTAATGATGTCCTCCAAGGCGGTGCAGGACATGATACTTTCCGAGACAGTAGCGGTGTTAACTATTTTGACGGTGGAGAAGGTCGTGATACCGTTACCTTTCAAGATCTAATCAACTCTGGTATTAAGCTGAATCTGGCTGAAGGCACTGGTAGTTACACCGATGAGCAAAATCAGGAAGTAGCACAAACTTTAATTAGTATTGAAAAAGCAGTAGGTACTAATTTTAATGACGAACTAATTGGTAACGAAGCTCACAACAATTTCTTCGGTTTAGACGGTGATGACACCATAACTGGCGGTGCTGGAAATGACGTAATCAACACTGGTGACGGAAACAATACTATTGATTCTGGTTCCGGTCTAGACACCATCCAGCTTGGGAATGGTAACAACACCATTGCCCTTGAAGAAGGTGAAGGACATGACAAAGTGATAAATTTCCAACAGGGGTTAACTCGCTTTGGGGTTAGTGATGCTAGCACCCTTACCTTTGAGCAGTCTAATGGCAGTGTGAATATCATAGCTGCTGATGGTGACCTTCTCGCCAATGTAGAGGGAGTTGAGGTTAGTACCTTTACTGATAATCTCTCCAGTATATTTTTCTAATATAGCACTACGCATTAAGATTAGGACATTCCTAAACTCCGAAACTTAGTCATAGCTTACTTCTGACTTCTGACTTCTGACTTCTGACTTGCGCGTAGCGCTATACCCCTCGCTTCCGGTGTTGCTTAAGAATCGAATGATTTGAAGAGTTTTCTGGAACGGGCATCTGGCTGTGGAGTGGGCATCCGGGCATCTGGCTGTGGAACGGGCATCTTGCCTGTTTCATTTCCAGGCGGGCAGGATGCCCACTCCACTTATATTGATTCTCTGCCTCTCATTCTCTGTTCCCTATTCCCTATTCCCTGTTCCCGACTTCTGAAAGAAGTCAATTCACCAATTTTCGTCATTCCCATCAAAATTAGACTCGTACTCCTGCTCCCTTTGTTTTTTGTTCTTTGTTCTTTGTTCTAGCTCCATTTGTTAATATAATTACTTTCTAAAGTATGCCCCGAGGATAACATTATAGTTATAGCTTCCCTAGCTCGTAATCTAACTCTGACAGTATGGGAATAGGGAGTCGGGAGTCAGGAGTCGGGAGTATAATTAGTATAAAGCTAACAGAGAATAATCATGAATCAGGCAATACATGAGAGAGTATACTGGACTATTCATGACCTAGAATTGCTACCAGAAAATGAAGGAACACGCTACGAAATCATTGATGGAGAATTATTTGTCACTAGAGCGCCTCATACTAAACATCAGCAAACCTGTGGCAAAATTTTTCGACAGCTAGATGCTTGGTCTGAAGCAAGTGGTTTAGGAGAAGCTATTCCTAGTCCCGGTGTCCTGTTTTCCGAATCCGATAATGTTATTCCCGATGTCGTTTGGGTTACTCAAGAAACCTATACATTAACCTTAGACGAATCTGGACATCTAACTGGTGCCCCAGAATTAGCAGTCGAAGTTTTATCTGCTAGTCAACAAGACCAAAGACGAGACCGAGAAGCTAAACTAAAACTTTACTCTTCACGAGGCGTAAAAGAATATTGGATTGCTGATTGGAGGTCTCGCAAGCTCGAAGTTTATCGCCGAGAAAACAGTCAGCTCAAATTAGTAGTAACCCTTTTCAGCCAAGATACCCTAACCTCTCCTATCCTACCGGGTTTTAGTTGTACTGTTAATCAGCTTTTTCCGAAATAAAAGGGAATAGGAAATAGGGAGTAGGGAGTAGGGAGTAGGGAGTAGGGAAGAGTGTGGGGAGGGTGGGAAGTGTGGGAAGTTTGGGGAGATGGGGAGATGGGGAGATGGGGGAGATTTTTATTAAGGGTAATTGTCATAACATGATCTAACAGTTGCGTAGGGTGTGTTAGGGGCGGGCTCATTTTCCGCCTCTTCGCGCCTTTTTGGGACAGCCCGCCCCGTAACGCACCACCGGGTCAAACAGCTTTTAGGAGATGCACCCAAAGGGAAAAAATTATCACAATTCATTTAAGTTTGCTAAACATTTCCATTATATCTTTTCTCAGAGTAATTAGGTACACAGGATTTTTTCCCTCTTGCCTCTTGCCTCTTGCCTCTTGCCTCTTGCCTTTCAGCAATTTAGGTATCCCAATTTAAATGCTGAAAAGCTTTTGCGATCGCTAAAAAAATGCGTTCGCGTAGCGGCTCTTTCAGAGCATCGCATTTCTTTACATTACCCCTCAAAAAAAAACTTCTAAAAACCCTTGACAATATAAACTATAATCATTACTATTATAGATGCAAATAAAAAACAAAAGGTTCACCTTATGCCATCAGAATTTCCAACAAATTCAGAGAACAATCCAGACGATTATTCCAACAAAAAAATCCGTGTTCAGCACATTTTGAAAGGCTCCCGCAAGGCAATAACTAATACCATGCATACCCTCTATGCACTGGGCTACACCGAAATATCCGAGTGGAGTCCTCTGCAGCCGACGGATGTTCCGGGAGAATTCATAACAATTAGCACCAAGTACTTCAGACTCCGTTAACACGTTAAATTGCTGGGGGGTTTTCCCCCGGCAAAACCATCCGGTTGAGTCGTGTAAGATCACTCACGTTTGGATAGGTTGGAAAACTGAATGACATAAGGTAAATTCCTAGCCGTGGATAGTATTTCTGCGGCTATTTTTTTTGAAGGTTAGCAGGTTATTAGTTTAAAGGTTGAAGGTTAGTTAGTTGAAGGTTATGATGTTGAAGAATAGTAAAAAAGTTGCGTAGGGTGCGTTAGGGACTGGCTTGCCCTGATTTTAACGGTCGCCAGTGTTGGGAGAGCCAGTCCCGTAACGCACCACCGGGTCAAACAGCTTTTAGGAGATGCACCCACAGGGAATAGGGAAAAAATCTGTGTAGTTGCGTAGGGTGCGTTAGGGACTGGCTTGCCCTGATTTTAACGGTCGCCAGTGTTGGGAGAGCCAGTCCCGTAACGCACCACCGGGTCAAACAGCTTTTAGGAGATGCACCCACAGGGAATAGGGAAAAAATCTGTGTAGCTAATTAATAGGATAACCGCTATAGTTACTAGCAATTAGGCAAAAACTATAATAAACTCCCCATCTCCCCATCTCCCCATCCTCATAAGGGTAGGTTTTTTACAAAGGGGCGAGTAGGTACTTTGATTACGTATAAATTCCTCAAAATATGTATCAAAATACACAATATTTTCCGGGATAATTCTCCCCATTTCCCGCTCTTCCCCTCCTGGGAGGGGTTAGGGGTGGGTTCCGATTCCCGACTCCCGATTCCCGACTCCCGATTCCCGACTCCCGACCCAAATGTAAAAAACCTA
>NZ_JAAHFV010000311.1:0-7595 GCF_010672755.1 Moorena sp. SIO1F2 | reverse complement strand
AGGTCAATCTAAATTGCTAGGCTGGGGATACGGCGGTTTGCATAACTATCAGGTACACAGGATTGTTTTTCCACTTCCGACTTCCCTGCTCCCTGCTCCCTGCTCCCTGCTCCCTAAGTAACTGCCTCAACCCATGACTGCTCCGAGTACAGCTATTTCACCCGAATCACTTCCAACTGAATCCAAAATTATTAGTAGCGGTTATCCCTTAAGTATTGCGCCAATGATGGATCGCACTGACCGCCACTATCGCTATTTCATGCGTCAGATTACACGACGGACATTACTCTACACCGAAATGGTCACCAGTGCCGCAATTCTTCATGGCGATCGCGAACGCTTGCTAGGCTTTTCCCCACAAGAGAAACCCCTAGTCTTACAAGTTGGTGGTGACACTCCCAGTGACTTAGCTGAATGTGCCCGAATTGCTGAAGCTATGGACTATGACCAGATTAATCTCAACGTTGGTTGTCCCAGTAGTCGAGTGCAAAATGGCAATTTTGGAGCTTGTTTGATGGCGCAGCCTGAACAGGTAGCACGCTGTGTAGAGGCAATGGTTAAAGTAGTGAACATACCCGTTACTGTCAAGCACCGTATCGGTATTGATCACCTTGACCGCTATGAAGACATGGCTAATTTTGTTCGCATTGTCTCAGATGCCGGTTGTCAGCATTTTACTGTACATGCCCGCAAAGCTTGGCTACAGGGTTTGAGTCCAAAAGAGAATCGCAACGTCCCACCCTTACGTTACAGTGACGTCCATCGTCTCAAGCAGGAGTTACCTGACTTATTCGTGGAAATTAATGGTGGATTCACTAGTCTTGAACAAGTGCAAGAACAACGGCAGTATGTCGATGGGGTAATGATTGGGCGTGCAGCTTACGACAATCCCTATCTGTTTGCCAAAGCTGATTGTGATATCTATAGCGAGACAGTTATACCCCCAACTCGCCATCAGGTTGTCGAAGCTATGTTTTCCTATATTGATCACTGGGTAGCCAAGGGTTTTAAGCTTAACAAAATTACCAGACATATGCTGCAATTATTTGCAGGGCAACCAGGTAGTAGAGCTTGGAAACGTCATCTAACTGAAAATTCCTGCTTGGTTGGTGTTGGTTCTGATGTCGTTCGCGAAGCTTTAGCTAAAATTCCTTAGGGTAAGCATACAGCCGTCAGCGGTCAGCGGTCAGCGGTCAGCTTTCTGGCACAGGCTGCGTGTGACTTTACTCAAATTAAACAAATGGTTACCTGTTTTCTTCAAAAGCTGTTCGTGTAGAGTTCGCGTAGCCTATGAGCTGGCGTTGCTGAATCAAGGAATGAATGCTCGATCATCTGGTTTTGTTAAAGCCCCCTAAATCCCCCAAATTTGGGGGACTTTGAAAGTTTTGTTCCCCCCAGAATTGGGGGGCTAGGGGGGCAAAACCATACCCAGAATCAGCAACGCCCATAAGCTGACGGCTGATAGCTGACGTTTTTTTATTGCCATATCTCACGTTTTATATTATTAAGTATATTTGTACTATTTTGCGATATAATAATCACAACTATAATAGTGGTATTGGCAAATTTAGGGACAAAATACTGGTCTAATCCAGATTTTATGGTTCAAAACCCGCTCACCCATCATCCCTAACAAAATAACCATGAGATTTATCAGCCCCAAAACCGACTTTGCTTTTAAGAAAATCTTTGGTTCCTCTGAAAGTAAAGAAGTTCTGATCAGCTTTCTAAATGCTTTAATATATCAAGGAGAATCTAGGATAAATAACTTAGATATCATTGACCCATACAATGCTGGCTATACTACGGAGTTAAAGGATACCTACCTGGATGTCAAGGGGATTCTAAATGACGGCTCCACGGTAATTATTGAAATGCAAGTGTTAAATGTCCCGGTTTTTGATGAACGAGTAATCTATAATCTCGCCAAAACCTATGGCAATCAATTAAAATCTGGGGAAAGGTCTTCTAAACGTAAGCCGGTGATTGCTTTAACGATTACCGACTTCACCATGTTTGAGGAAACCGACCGATACCTAACTCGTTTTGTATTTAAAGAAGAGCAAAAAAACTTTATCTACCGAAACGAACACCTAACCATGGTGTTTGTGGAACTGCCGAAATTTTCCCGGTCTTTAGAAGACTTAGAAACGGCATCGGAGAAATGGATATATTTTATGAAAGAAGCCCCAAATTTAGAAGCAATTCCCGATACCTTATCAGAAATCCCGGAAATTGCTCAGGCGCTAACCATAGCTAATCAAGCGAATATGAGTAGAAAAGACTTGGAGGAATTACACAAACGAGAAGTATTTATGGAAGACCGCAAAGGTGAAATTCGTCAAGCTCTCGAACAAGGCCGGGAAGAAGGTAGATTATTAATGCAGGGACTTATATCCCGTCAACTGGAAGGCAAACTTGGTGCAATACCCTCAGAAATTCTAGAGGAAATGCAACAATTATCTCTAGAACAATTAGAAGGTTTAGGAGTTGCTATGGCAGATTTTAGTAGCAGCGTAGATTTGTCTAATTGGTTGCGGAATAACCAATGATATAGCGCTACGCGCAAGTCATAAGTTAGAAGTCAGAAGTCAAAAGTTTTTGCCTATTAAGTAGGGTGGGAAAATTATAGGATCTAGAATTATCAAAAGAACTAAACGGTTTTTGCCCACCCTACAAGCTATTTAGTAACGTTTTTTGATCTCCAATTGATAATTCCATTTACAATTAACGCAGCGATCGCACCAACTGCCACATGAAATAGCACAAATACGACACTGTAAGTCAAGCAAGGTGTAACACCAGCGGTAGGGCAATCTAAGGATTGTTTCGGGTCGATAATAGACTCTACCGGTTTACCAGCGGTTTGGGAAGAAATACCACTAACCGCTAAACCAGTACCCACCAGGGCAATCCAACGTTCTAATCGTTTCTCCCGTTCTGCCTGGTCAATGTCTACTCGGGCTCGGATCGCACTAAGGGCTTGTTCCAGTAGTGCAGCACCATTCCCAAAATAGCCCAAATCTGATTGGATTTGTTCTTGAAAGAGGCGGCAATCATTGAAAAAAGTTTCTAAAAAGCTGAGGTCATCTTGGGGAAGTTTGCCGGAGATATCCCTCAGTTCTCGCTTATAGTTTTCAGCATTAATCGTAATTGTCAGTCGATAATGGTCTAAATCTCGGAGTAAGCGAGAGTAGTCTAATGCCTTTTGGGAAACTGATTTGATATCCTCCTTGAATTTGTCTAACTCTGCTTGACTCAAGCTTTGACTAGCTGGCCAGTGTTGAAAGGTTTGGTCAAAATACTGCTCAATGGTTTGATATTCCCTTTTAATTACCTGATAAACATCACGATTAAGCTGATAAGCACGGATGACTTTATTTCGATAACAAAATAGGTTAATAAACTTGGAATAGTAATCGATAAACTTATCACTAGCTTCTGCTTACCAAAAAATCCAAACCAGGATATGACAGTATTTTTCCGGTTGACTAGGAACTCCGTATTCAAAAATCGGACTGCCGAATAATTCCCCTTCTTGATTGAAGTGAGGACAGGGGATTTGAGGGGGAATGAAAGCTCGCAAACACTCGTCAGCTAGTTTTCGTATTTCCTGGCGATGTTGCAGTAATTTCCAGGGCACCCAGCGTTTTTCTTCTGTATACCAAACTGTTAAGACCAGAGTTTGACCAATGGAACTGCTGATTTGCTCCGGCATCAAGCAGCCTGCTGGATTCAATTGTTTTAGAAAGCTGGAGGGCACTGCTTGGGTGCGTTGGGTCTGATTTTGCTCTAGTTCAGGACGGCGGAGGTTTAGGGCTAAGCCATAGGTATCTTGAATTCTGAGGGGAGTTGCAACTCCGGTAACAGCCAGGGAAGTATTATCTAGGGTAACATTACTCCCAAAGTGGAAAGCCACATCATCAGTAGTTTTATCCTTGAGCAGGTCTACTCGATATCCTGACTCTTCTTCAATTTCAAGCTGCTTAGTCACTCCAAATTTTTGAGAGATAATCTCGTTGCACTTGTCCCAGAGTAAGGTAGTTGGCTCACTAGTTTTTAGATGAAAGGCAAATAAATGGACATTAGGGGCATAGACTTTAGAGGTCATTGGTATTTTTTTGATTATAGCGGTTTGCAATTAGGTGAGGTACAAATTTTTAGGGAGCAGGGAGCAGGGAGCAGGGAGCAGGGAAGAGAGAAGAGGTAAAAATCCTATGTACCTGATTAGGCTATAAACCGCTATAAATTCAGACTGTAGCAATCCGTTTAGGAATTGTTGAAATTTTTGTTCCCGACTCCCGACTCCCGACTCCCGACTCCCGACTCCCTATTCCCTATTCCCTATTCCCTACTTCCTATTCCCTGTTTCCTGTTCCCCGTTCCCTTTACTATTAAGTTGATCCTTCACCTGCTGGCGCAATTCCTGAAAGAAATTATAAAGGCGATTCTGTTGGTTAGGTTGAGTGGGAGGAACTTTGCCAAGCTCCTTTGTGTTACTGGAAAATTTTTTGAGTTCATCCCGGATACTAGGCCGTGCCTTGAACCAATTTTTGAGAATTTTCTCAGCCTTTTCTGGTGGATTATTCTCCAAAAGGGCTAATGTCCGATCTAAGTCCTGTAAGTCTTCCATAGAAAACAGTTCCGGTTTGCTTTCCAGGAAGTAGGGAAATGCTAGAAGTCGAGGGTCAGAGATCATGGCTTTACTCTCCAATTGCACAGAATGCTGCCCAGTCGTAGGGGTCTTGGAACGGTTGCTCATCGGGGTTAAACCAATCCAGTGCTTGTTCAATCTTTTTCATCAAAGAGTTGTCTAAAGGTAACTGCTTACTCCAGGCTAGCAACTGAGACTGGGTGCTATCCCGCAGCCAGAATTGCGCTTGGTTAAGGGCAACTGCTAAGGACATCTGCTCTAGCAGATTCTGATAAAATTTAATCAGCAACAACGCTGTAGATACCTCGTCTACTGCCCACAGGCTACTAACTACTGCTGGAGTACCCGCAACTAGGAAACCACTGGGTAAACCAATGTATTCATCAGTACGTTTGGATTGAACTAATCCTGTTTCACAAGCAGAAAGGGTAACAAGGCGACATTGTTCTAATTTCTGTTCTGATTTCAGGGCAAAGATGGCATCTAAGGTGAGGCATTTGTCTAAGTCAAGTACTTCACCGTCATCCAACACTAGATGTTGTTCTGGATTGAGTTTAACCGGTACAGGGCTGAGCTGGGCATCTGCCAGGATTAAGGCGGATTTCTGAGGCTGGTTAAGGTTAAAGTAACCGTGACAGCTAAAATGGAGACAGTGGTAAGTGTTGAGAGGTTTGCTATCTATTTTGAAAGGTTTCTTATCTATGGCGTCTTTAGTGGCAGCTTTTTCCACAAGAACCTCTGTATCTGGTGGTGGATTGAAGTAGCTTTTGATTACGTCTACTTCGATGTTAGCGTAACTTAAGTCACCCGTGGGGTTTTGAACTGCAAACAGGTGGGTAAAATCTTTTGGGCGTTTTCTGGTTTTGGCAAGTTGCAGTAGTTGACAACTAGGGGCATAACTTACTCCTGCTGGAAACTGTTCCATTAGAATTTTAGAGTTACCTTCTCCCTGCTTACTGGTAATCGGTAACCCATGAAGGGGCAAGAAATGTAAATACCGATGGGGGATTAAAATTAAGCGATCGCACGTTTCTGGAATCTGCTGAATGATGTCATCAATGGATAGAATATCAGCTAGCTCATCTAGGCGGTTACTCAGGTGGTTTTGCCAATCAGATTTTTCGGTATAGTAGCTTCCCAGATAGTCATTTATCCAATTTACCAATTTTTTTAAGTCTTGGGGCTGAGATTGCCAAACTATGGGCTGTTGAGTTTGACCGGTAAAAATGAACGTGAGCAGCTTCTTCCGTGTAATGTAAAACTCTACAATGGCAGTGTGGTTATCTAAATTATTATGAAATTGCTCAAACTTAAAGCTAGAACCGATAGGTAAATAGTGGTCTTGTAAATCATTCCGCTGCTGTCGCAACTTTTGGAGATGTTGTGCCAGGGCGGTGGGATTGTCAGCTTTGCGATGCTGGATTTGATATTGATATATGGCTATTTCATCCCTGTATTGTTCTAGTTGAGTGGCCACATCTACAGGAAAGATAGTTTTCCGGTCACGGCTGAGAATCTCTTCAACTAAATTGCGGGTTTTGCTCCGTTCAACATATTCAATGGCTGCGGTGATATTAGTTAAGTCTAGGCAAGTTTCTACAATGCCTCGATAGCTTCGGTTGTACCTTTCAGCTAGTTTAGTCTTGTAGTCTTCTACTTCAGAACCATAAATAATTTCATCTCGCAGGAATTCTACAGTTTTAATGGCAGCATCAAAAGCCTTGTAAGCTTCAGGTAAATTTTGAGCATCTCGGTAAGCTACACCAAGGTTATTTTTAGTCTCTAGATACTCTTGGGGAAATGCCTCAAAGGTTCTCACTGTTAGAGCCTGTTGGTAACAAGCGATGGCATCTTCAATATTCTGAGCTTTCTCCCCTTCGATGCGGTCACCGTAAGCAATACCGAGATTATTTTGTGTCGTTGCCCAATCATAAGGAAATGCCTCAAAGGTTAATACTCTAAGAGCCTGTTGGTAACAAGCGATCGCATTTTCAATATTCTGAGCTTTCTCCCCTTCGATGCGGACACGGTAAGCAATACCGAAATTATTTTGTGTCGTTGCCCAATCATAAGGAAATGCCTCAAAGGTTCTGACTGTTAGAGCCTGTTGGAAACAAGCGATCGCTTCTTCAATATTCTGAGCTTTCTCCCCTTCGATGCGGTCACCGTAAGCAATACCGAGATTAGTTTGTGTCATTGCCCAATCATAAGGAAATGCCTCAAAGGTTAATACTCTAAGAGCCTGTTGGTAACAAGCGATCGCATTTTCAATATTCTGTGCTTTCTCCCCTTTGATTCGCTCACGGTAAGCATTTCCGAGATTAGTTTGTGTCATTGCCCAATCATAAGGAAATGCCTCAAAGGTTCTGACTGTTAGAGCCTGTTGGTAACAAGCGATCGCATCTTCAATATTCTGAGCTTTCTCCCCTTTGATTCGCTCACGGTAAGCAGCACCGAGATTATTTTGTGTGATTGCCCAATTTTTGGGAAATGCTTCACGGGTGAAAACAGTTAGTGCGACTTCATAGCCAGTGATGGCAATTTCAATATTGCTGGCTTTGTCACCCAAGGGGAATTGCTGAATTAGATTGCTAAAACGGACAATAACTGCTGCTAATAATTTTGTTTTATTTGGTTTTACTTCCGCAAGTTTACTTGTTGCCCAATGCCGCCATTGTTCTGCTAATCTATCATCTAGTTTGTCTGTATTTGCTGCCAGTAATGGGTAAACTACCTTTTTATTACCCCTACTATTTTCGGTTGCTTCTAGTACCTGTAAGAGAAATTCTAGTTGGGCATCAGATGTATTGTCAGCCATTGCCATCAACTGCTATTCAATATTTATTGAAATATTATAGTGGCTACAGGAGTATCAGGTTTACGATGCTTGAGAAAAATCAGTTGTGCGATCGCAATCTGCTCAGTGCGATTACGCGGTTGC
>NZ_JAAHFV010000310.1:0-7647 GCF_010672755.1 Moorena sp. SIO1F2 | reverse complement strand
CGCCACCGGCACCATAATAACCCCTATAGTTATATCGGCGAACAAGACATTACTGCTCATGTGGATTTTACTGCCTTAGAGCGACAAGGAGACTTATGTGGTTTGGGTAAGGTAGGTTTCACCAAGCAAGGGTTGTTTCTAATGGCATTGGGATTAGGCGATCGCATAGCTGCCCTTTCTGATCCTAGAGAAAGGGGAAATGCGAAAGCAACAGCACAGGATGTGATCAAAATTATGCAGCGTCGCCAACGGTTACACCAGTTGATCGATCCCACCGGATTGGGTGGCTTTGGGGTTTTAATTCAAAGTAAGGGGTTAACCCCATCAGCAGAAGGGGTGGCGCTTAAGGGGTTGACCGTACCACCGATCAGCTAATAGGGCTGGGCGCGGGGAATAGGGAAAGAGAGGAGAGTGTGGGGAGATGGGGAGATGGGGAGATGGGGAAATGGGGAGATGGGGAGATGGGGAAATGGGGAGATGGGGAGATTTTTATTAAGGGTAATTATCGGTTCTTGTAGTAATAAGGTAAACAATATTTTTTCCCAATTCCCTACTCCCTACTCCCTACTCCCTACTCCCTACTCCCTACTCCCTACTCCCTACTCCCTACTCCCTACTCCCTAAAATTCAAAATCCTATTTATCACAAAAAATTCACACTTGTTTTAGATAGTGTATTTGTTGAATCTTGGCTAGAGGCGATTCATGCACCAATCGCCTCGTTCCTTATATTTAGGCTAATTTTCAGTAAACTCATTCCACCGAGTAATCAGATTAGAAAATTTTTTCTGGATGAATAAACTGGTAACCTGCATCAATTATTTTTTTATTTGACACTCGGGCATTGTAAGGTCGGGCTTTAGTAACGGATGAATCCCAGGATACGGGGGGTAAGTTGTGCTGTTTAAATACTTTTTCAAGCAAGTCTTGATAAGTCAGTATTTGGTCATCTACTAGGTTATAAATCCCTTGAAGTTGGTGAGAACGGACAAATTCTATTGCACCAACTATGTCATCTAGATGAATCCAATTGGTGACTTCTTGACCCGAACCCTCACGAGTAGTACCTGCGAATCGACCAAATATTTTGAGTAGTTCCCGCTTCGGACCATAAATTCCTCCCAGACGCAGGATACAAACCTTCAGATTAGGATTGGATGCTGATAGTAATACCTGCTCAGTTTCTGCCAGAATTTCATAATTGGGACTAGGGGGAGCAATCGGTGATGTTTCGTCTACCCAGCCTCCCTGTCGATCACCGTAGACAGCATAGCTTCCCGTGTAAATTAGCTGTCGTACCGTAGGAGTGGTTTTGAGCACAGAAACTAAGGTTTGGGCTGTGTCTAAGTAGGCTTCTTGATAGACCTTGCCATTGGCAGCACCCACAGACAAAAGAATAATCTCCTGGTTTTTCACTACCGATTCGAGACCAATAGGGTCGTTTCCTTTAACCACAACCACTCGGTCAGCAATTGTTTCTAGTTCTGGGACACGCTCAGGGGTAGTAGTGGTTACTGTAGTGAATAACCCTAACTGTTGATGCCAAAGGTGAGCAACGGCACTACCCACGTATCCACAACCAATGATTGCTACATTCATCGCTCGTATGTTTTAAAATTCGATTATTATAAAAAATATTACCTTCGCGCAAGCTTTACCCGGGTGTATCTCAATGCATGAAATTAGGCAAAAATTCCGGCGAAAATTCCCGCGCCCGGGCCCCACACTCCCCGCGCCCGGGCCCCACACTCCCCGCGCCCGGGCCCCACACTCCCCACACTCCGCACACTCGCGATCTTTTTTACAAATATGAGATGCACCCTACCCCTTGGGTCTTTCCTTGAAAACCCCGTCTTTTTCAAGGGGGGATGAAACGTGAGCGTGTGGGGCGGTTTTAACCGCCGTGGATAGTTTTATTGACATCTGGGACTAATTGCGTTAAAATAATCCTGGATTACAGTAAAGTTTTAACAAGAGTAGGAAAGAAAAATTTAGCAAGTAACAAAAGTTAAAAAAAAAATAAGTTAATAAACTAATAAAGTAATAAACCAACAAATTAAACCAATAATTTCAAACAATAATTTAAAAATAAGTTAAAAAAAACAATAAGTTATTGCCCAAATCCTTCGTCCGTAGAGTAAAGTAAAAAGTATCGCCAGAGATAGGGTACTACGTAATCCTTGCCTAACAATTTGGTCACCTAGGTCGGCTTAGAAGCAAATAACTAGTTAGCTATCAAAAGCCGTTTTGAGAAACAAGTTACAGCAGGGAATGCGGAAAACTGGGTCAATAAGACCTAAAACCCTTCGGTAGATTTGCCCTCTAGCTTGGTTGGTATAAACCCGTCAGGTTATGGCGAGTCTATCAACCTAGAATCTCCGTCCGTTTAGAGCGGAAAATGTCAAGATAGAAAAGTTTAGCTATCAGCAAGCCCCAGGTCTATATGGCTCGCTACAATCGTTCCATTAAAATCACTATTTCCCTTGATCGTCTTCTACCGTTACTGATTGAGGTTCTAAAATCCTGCCATTTTGAGATTCTCTACGAGAGTGATGACTATATAATGGCAAGAGAGAGTCCGGATAATATATCCTTTACCAAGCTGGTTACAGTGGACGTATTGATTGACAAATCGAAAGCCACTGAGCAACAAGTGCCCATAAATTTTGTGGTCAAAAATGAAGAGTTACCTCTACAGGTTAATAACCATTGTCGGCAAATGTTTGAGCTACTTCAAGAGGCAGTTAATAACAATCCCGATTGGCAAATTGTGGAGGAGCTAGCTAGTTAACAAGTAAGCAATCAGCAATCAGCAATTAGCAATCAGCAATTAGCAATCAGCAATCAGCAATCAGCAATCAGCAATCAGCAATCAGCTATCAGCTATCAGCAATCAGCTATCAGCTATCAGCTATCAGCAATCAGCTATCAGCTATTGAATAGCTTTTGAATAAAAGAGGTTTATTTTAAGCACCTCAAGTAGCCTGGCCATTCCCGTAGCGTGGCCAACGGCTGACCGCTGACCGCTGACCACCTAGCTAGTTAACAATAGTTTTAAAAACATCTTCTCCATTGTAGCTCGCTACCAGCTGCATTTTTAAAGGACCAGCTGTGTAGGCAGTTTCTTGGGCAATAGCTTTGACATTAAGGGGTTGACTATACTGCTCCAGCTGCTCAATAAAGTTGGTTAGGGTGGTCAGCCGACCATCTCCGACTTGGATATCACCCAAAATCCCAGCGCGACGAGCACGGAACTCAGAGGCGGCCAACAACTGATCGAGCCGCTTGCGAATTTGCTCATTGGTCATAGTTGAGGGATTAGTCGAGATGGTAGCAAGCACATCACCCCCCTTAAAGACAACCTGATTGAGGGCTGCATCTGCAAATACTTGTATTGGTTTTTCCCCCTCAACGTAGTTACCCGCTGAGAGAATTCGCACCACGTAGTCTCTACCATCTTTAATCTGCTGGATTAACTGATCTACTTGTGCTTGAGTAATTTGCACCAGTGGCTCTTGGGAATTACTGCTACTAGCACGGGTAATGTCTACGGCTGTCTTATTGGCTTGGCTCAACAGTTGATCAACGGCTTGATTTACAGCTGTTGGATCGACAATTCGTACTACTCCAGAGGTGAGTACCTGACCACGAAATAAAGCAACATTTCCCTGACGCAGTACTCGATAATTCTGATAGTACTGTTCTAGAATTGCTAGTTCCCGTTTTAAAAAAGCCAGTTGTTTTTCTTGTGATTCAAGTTGTTGATTACGTTCAGCCAGTTGACTCTCCTTTTGTTTAAGTTGTTGTTCAAGTTCTTTAAGTTCTTGTTCGAGTTCTTTTAGGAAAGTTTCACGCTGAGCAATGACTTGATCTCGTTCAGCAATTTTCTGGTCAAATTGTTTTATAGCTTGGTCTTTCTCAGCCAGATCCTGCTCCCGATCCTGGATCGTTTGGTCTTGTTTGAGGATAGCTTGGTCTCGCTCTTGGATAGCTTGGTCTCGCTCCAGCATTTCCTGATCCCGTTTCTTCACCAATTCTTTTAATTGAGTGATTTGGCTTTGGAGTTGGGTAATTTGTTCATTGAGTTGATTCCGCTGTTGGATTAGCAGCTGACGTTCCCTTAGGAGTGATTTAATTTCAGTACGCAGCACCCCAACCTGAGCAGAGACATCTTTCAGTTGATTTTGAGCCTGTTGGAAATTTCGATTGGTTTCATCCAAACGCTTCTGAACCTCTATTTGCTCTGCTCTGGCGTCCTCTAACTGCCGCTCTACTCGATCTTTCTCATCCTCTAATTGGCTGACCTCCCGGCGAGCACTTCTAAGTTTTTTGAGGATATTATCAAGCTCAAAAATCCCATCCCGTAGAGACTCACTGGTGGCAAACAAAATCCCCAAGGTCGAGGCGGAAATTAAGCCACCGGTGATAATTGTTACTACCGTGGCAGTAGTACGGGGACGTAGATTAAATAAACTCAGCCGTGCTTTTCCTACTCGTGTACCCATGCGATCGCCTAAGGTAGCGAGTAACCCCCCCAACACCAAAATTGAGGCAATCAGGATATAAGCGCTGGTCATCTAAAGCCTCACGGGACAGTGGAAACTACTATTATTTATGTTATTTATGTTATTTATGTGGTTATTTATCTGGTGAAGGAAACGCGAGGAGGCGATTTTAACTGTTGTCAAAGTACTACAATAATAGTTATACAAAAAAAAACATTCGGTTGGCTGGGACTCCCAGTAGTGGGAGCTTCCACTGAAAAGACAATCAATCGCAATGATTGATTGGCTACAGCCACGTAGTCTAGTTTTAGCCCCTACAAGCAAAGGCTTTAAGGCTAGTGAATTAAACCACATACTTAACCTCAACCCCCACCACCGTGAGAGAGTAGCGGTAATTGGCACTGCCTGATGGACTGCAAGCTTATTGGTGTTACGGCAGGTTAAGTTGATGTGATTGTTTCGAGCAATGGCTAACATTTGTTAGTTGACTCCTCAGAATCTGCGCCTATGGAAGAGCGCAGAGTTTCAATACTCCATTGTTGTCTATCCAGATACAGCCTATCTCATAGGTTTAGAGAATTATGTTTTTTTATGGTAAACGCTCCAAAAGATTTATCGACTTCCAGCACCAGCAGTAGGGCGTGGGGAGTAACCCATACACTAACAAATCATCCCTAGTTTGTACAAAGGGCGCTCTAAACAATAGACCTGGGAGTTTTGAGTTCTAAAACTAAAAAAATGTGATTTTTATTTAAAATTTTTGTTGAAAGAATTATTTCCTTGGGCTGTAACGCTTATATGCTAGACTCTACAAGTCTTTGCATAAATGAAGTATACCACGCCTCACACCCTACCCGAGATAACCACACGATACCGGATACAGACCGATGATTACTCCAGATGAATGCCATACAGACGGGTAGGTGTCCCATCTGGGCATCTAGATTCCATTTGATTTTACTATAGGCTATCCACTCTCCCCTCACTCTCCAACCGATGCGTTCACCTAGCCTGACGCAGTCTCCTCCAGCCTCTTGATAAATGGATTGTTGAACACTAAGCCCAAAGTGTCCTTGGCTGTATCTTACCCAAAGCTGGTCAATGGTCAGCAGGTCAGCACAGGGAAATGTTTTGAGCGACTCTACATCTAGCCATTTTTCAGCTTCTCGACCTGCTGCTTCCAGGAGTACCCTGGCTGTCTCTAAGTCGGCTTCTTTCCACTTTCCTGCTGCTAGTACGTCTCGCAGTTTAGTGTAGTCTACTCCTTTTTCAGAACGCAGTTTGAGTTCAGGTTCATAGTGATGTCGTGTCATAGGTTTGCGCCATGGTGATGGGAGTTGATCAGCAAAGATACAGTAAAGATAAAGTTTTGGCTTGTCTGTCAGGTGTGGGGTACATCCATCAACCATAGCATTGCCCTAATAGTCAACTACCAGACACTGACCGCAAAGCCATACAGCAATAATCGAGAAATTCTAGGTATTAGGCTAATCGTATTAGGTATGAGCTACAACAGGGGCACTTGAGCACCTCCGTCCTAAGAGAGCTAGACAACTTTCAACAGAACCCTCCCTAGAGTCTAAACCCTAGAGCCTAAACCCTAAATTCTGTTCGCGAAGGGTGACCGCAGGTCAAACAGGTATCTAAGAGACAAAATATGTAACAAAATGCGTTCCCGTAGCGTGGCCTACGGCCAATCGCATCTTTACAGATGTTCCTAGTCGTGCTTCAATGTATAGCCTGTGGTTATGGATTTTAACAGGAAACCCGCAAAAAAAGGCTTAGGGGTAACACCCCTCATTCAAATTAACTACCAGTATCGGAAAATTACTGGTAGTCTAATTTAATGAACATTAGACCTGCTCCCGTTTAGTTGCTCCATTTCTGTTGAAGGTTGACACACAATAATCAACTGTAAAGTGTCAACATAAGGTGTCAACATAAGGTGTCAACAAAACCAAGTTTCACCGAATCGTGCAGGTAAAATGTGGCTCAAACGGGTTTTTAATGCAAATTATTACGTTGGAGCAAACCGAAAATTATGGCACCTGTATGGCCTCTACAGACGGTCGTGTTTCAAACTCTCTTCCTGCTGGTGGTAATTGCGGTGGAAGGGATAGTCCTGCAACGAGGGCTAAAACTCAACCGCAAAACCAGCATGCAGCAAGCTACATCGATTAATCTACTTTCCACTATTGTAGGTTGGTGGTGTTTTTTTGCCCTTCACGACCAACTCCCTACGGAATTTCAAGGCCAGATGATTAGTTATATCTTTTTCGATCACTTTTCAGAGGATAAGCCTGACAATTTTTATACTCTTATCGCTATGAGTGTGATCACAATTTTCTTTCTTTCCTTTATTATTAAGCTGGCAGGGCTGAGGTTACTCAAAATCTTTTTAGAACTAGCTGAAGATCAGGCAACTGCTTCCACATCAGCTTCCGACGAGGAAAAGTCATTATCCTTGAGGCGCTCTGGTAAGAGAGGATCGGGTGGGGAAAATCGAGCTATGGTCGTCCTCATTGCTAATTCCTGTAGCTATAGCGCTATTTTACTGCTTTTGTTTCTGCGTTTCCTTTATGTCAACCCCATTAGTGGATAACTAGCGTCGTGAAATTTTTCACATCCCTATTCGAATTTGTCATTGGCTTAGCGGTGGTAGACTCGCTGGTAAAGGTACTGAAACCTCCCAAGGCATTTTCCTGGCAGGCTCTAATGTGGCTAACTGTGTTTTCCTATGTAATGGCAGGGTTAGCCACGGGATTTGTACAACGGCTGATAGCAAGCTGTGGTGGTATTTTCTTTATTTTATTTGTCTACTGGGTAACGGCAGCGGCGGCTAAGCTAAGAATTGCCAAGAAGAACAAAGACGCCAAGACAGGCTTGCCCCTGGGTCCCTGGATTACTGGCGCACTAACTAGTATTTACCTATTCGGCATCAATTTAAACGTTGGAGAATACCAGCTCGTAATTGACGGTATCAGTACCTATTTATTGGGCATTTGAATGATTTTGCTCTGAGCGGGGCAGTCCGCGCACAAGGTCAACCTTTTCCCACTCTTCACAGCCGTTGGCTCGGGTTACACCTGCCACACAGCTCAGCATGCTAATCACCCCAGAGTTGGTGTCTAGCCCATAATCTT
>NZ_JAAHFV010000031.1:0-38328 GCF_010672755.1 Moorena sp. SIO1F2 | reverse complement strand
CTAATGCTTACCTGTTTTATTCAAAAGCTCTTCTCTTTGCTTACCCTATGCCCATAAGCACCTCAAGTAGCCTGTCCATAGCCCATAAGCTGATAACTGATAGCTGATAACTGATAGCTGATAGCTGATAGCTGATAGCTGATAGCTGATAGCTTATGATAATAAGTTAATCGGATTTAATATCATGTGTTATTTGTTTTTGTCTTCAGAGCCACAGTTGATTGAGTCCAGCTTGGCGGCAAATTCCAGAGCACCTTTAATACTATCGATATTGCCCTCAATCCGTGCAAGTTGAATCTCAGTCAGTAACTCACCAATTTTAGAACTAGGGGATAACTTAAGAGACTTGATTAAATCTTTACCAGTAACCAGTGGTGTGGGATGGGCAACCTGGTCATTGGGATTCAAATAGTGCTCAATCAAGGGTGCTATAGTATCCACAGCCATGCCCCTGGCAACTGCCAAAAGCGCTACCACAGGAAAGACAGCTCCAACGTTAAGAAAGAAGAAATACTGCTCCCGTAATGGGATATCCTTGGCAGTAGTATAAGACAGCAATTGGGGCAAATGTTGGATTGCCCTGACTACTATTCGAGTCTGAACACGAGAGTACTTTAGAGCTAACAGCTGTTGTTCAGCAACTGCTGGTATTGATGATAATAAATTTGCTAGCTTAGCCAAATTTAGCAACGATAAAGAATGCTTAGTCACCTTTAAGTTCAATTCCACCCCAAGCTTAGGCCAGGTTTCTGCCAGTACCATCGCGGATGGGTTAATTGCTGTCATGTACTCGAAAGATTCAGCGGTGGCATCAGGCAGCCATGGTCGTAATACATTATCCTCCCAGGCCGCTTTTAGCCAAGGTACACCCTGAGGAGACTTGAGGAGATAGCCCAATTCTGTCCTTACTCGTTCTGCTGCGATTTGGCTCAATAATGGTGCTACCTTTCTAATCATTGATTGGGTGGCTGGGTCAATCTGAAAACCCAACTGAGCGGCTTGTCGATAACCCCGCAGTAATCGTAATGGGTCATTTTGTAAGTTTTCTGGTGACACCATCCGGATTATACCTTTACGGCAATCTAAGATACCCTGTAATGGATCAATGAATTCCTTGGTGTGGGGATTAAATGCGATCGCATTAATCGTATAATCCCGCCTATGTAAGTCAGCCTCTAAGCTATCCCCCTCCTGTTGAGCAAAGTCAACTGTGGCGTTGCCAAACACTACCCTAGCTATTTGACGCTCGGCATCCAAAACCACAAATCCGGCCTTATAACGTCTTGCCAGCTTGCTTGCTGTCCGTACTGCTTTAGTGGGTAAAACAAAGTCTAAGTCTTGGGTTACCGACTGTCGGTTGATCACAGCATCCCTAACCGCACCACCCACCAAGCAAGCGTCAGAAGGGAGTAACTCCCAGTTAAACGGCCAATTTTGGGGTGATATAGCAGTTTGGTAATTAGTCATTAGTCATTTTCTGAAATCTCAGAAATAATACTATATATCAATTGTGGTAAACTCGAACATATAACTTTATAAAAGTAGCAAACAGAGTAGCCAATACTTAAGTATTTGATATTATAAGCTAGCCAATAAATTTCTGAATTGAGCTATGCTAAAATAAAGGAAATGGAGTTTAAGCAATGTGTATTTGCATTAACTGCCACTACGTAGACCGGTGTACTACATACCATGCTGTGGAAACCCAGCATCAGGTACCTCACCTGACGGAATCTCCCAACTTTGAAGCGGTTGAGCCCACCATCAATGTCAATATCCGTTCTACTGAAGATATAATCGAAATGGAATGGGACGTTGTGGGGTGTAATAGCTTTAAGCAGGAAACTGGGAAGTGGGCAAACCTTCGTCCTGGTGAACTGGTACCCACCTGATGGGATTGTGAATTTTAGGTATTCTGGCGATAAGCTCCACTCTGTAGCTAAGATCAGCATGGGATTCATCGCCAGTCAAGTTTTAATTTAACCAAGCAAGCTTTTGATAAAAGCTCGAATTGGTTCTGGTTGTGTTTGTCCAGTATTTTTCAAAATACTGCTTTAATTGACACAAAAGACACGATCGAGCCAAAATATTAAAAAGTATTAATTTTTGTAACGCTGGATGTCTTTTGAGCTTTTATCGTTGGAAACAGTCCAGGACATAGCTAAGGACTATGGCTACTGGGCAGTTTTTTTTGGGATTGCCCTGGAAAACGCTGGGGTTCCCATACCGGGAGAAACCATTACCCTGGTAGGTGGCTTCGGTGCAGGTAGCGGCGAACTCAATTATTGGGTAGTCCTATGCTCTGCGATCGCTGGTGCTGTCTTAGGAGATAACTGTGGTTACTGGATTGGGAAAATCGGTGGTTGGCCCTTACTACTGCGAATTGGGGGTTTAGTCCGGATCACAGAAGCACAACTGACAGAGGCTAAAACCGAATTTCGTAAGAACGCTGCTAAGGCCGTTTTTTTTGGTCGATTTGTGGCAATACTGCGGATCTTTGCTGGTCCAATGGCAGGGATTGTTCAGATGCCTTACCCGAAATTTATATTATTCAATTTAGCTGGTGCTACGATCTGGGCATCAGTGATGGTGAGTTTATCCTACTTTTGCGGACGCTTGATACCTCTGGAGCTATTAATCTCTTCGGTATCTAAATTTGCGATTGTTGCTCTGATTTTGGTGATTGGCTCGATTGTTGTTCCTAAATGGTTTGAGTCTCGTAGGCAGAAATTGGAGATGGGGGATTAGTTTAAATTGGCAAACGGTAATCGGTAATTGGTAGTTAACGATTACCGTAACCCAATTACCGTAACGCAAAATTCCTAACTCCTGGTTTTTGCTGACCACACCCGAGTTGGTAATCCCCACAAGTAGATGAAACCCTCAGCGGCCTTGTGGTCAAACTGGTCTTCCGAGGTGTAGGTAGCTAGTTCCGGAGTGTAGAGAGAATTCTCTGACTGACGTCCTACAATTACGGCATTACCCTTGAAAAGTTTAACCTTGACTGTACCGGATACCCGCTCCTGGGTTTTTTGAATGAAAGCATCCAAAGCATCCTTAAGGGGACTGTACCACAAGCCTTTGTAGACCATTTGACTGTAGGTGTCTTCAATCCCTCGCTTGTACTGGGTAACATCAGCAGTCAAAGTCAGACTTTCCAAGTCACGATGAGCTTGGATCAACACCGATAGGGCTGGTGTTTCGTAAATTTCTCGGCTTTTGATACCAACTACCCGGTTCTCAACCATGTCAATCCGTCCCACACCGTGATTGCCAGCTAACTCGTTGAGTTGACTAATCAAAGTCACGGGGTCAAGGAGATTACCGTTAAGAATAGTGGGAATACCTCGCTCAAAGCCGATTTCAATATACTCTGGCTCGTCTGGTGTATTTGCGATCGCTTTTGTCATGGCATAAACTTCCTCTGGTGGTTCTACCATCGGATCTTCAAGCACCCCCGCTTCAATACTGCGCCCTAGCAGGTTACGGTCAATGCTGTAAGGGGAAGACTTTTTCACTGGTGAGGGAATACCAAAGCGCTCACCATATGCGATCGCATCTTCACGAGAGAAACCCCACTCCCTAGCTGGTGCCAATATTTTCAAGTTGGGGTTAAGGGCGATAATCGACACATCAAAACGCACTTGGTCATTGCCCTTACCGGTACAACCATGAGCTACCGCATCTGCACCGTATTTTTCAGCAGCCTCCACCAATAATTTAGCAATCAGGGGACGAGCCAGAGCAGTAGAGAGGGGATAGCTACTTTCATAAAGAGCATTAGCCTGAATGGCTGGAAACGCATAGTCCTTGACAAAGGTGTAGGTCGCATCAGCAACCAAGGATTCTGTTGCCCCAGCGTCCAAGGCTTTTTGTCTGATTGGTTCTAGTTCATCTCCCTGACCTAAATTTGCCGCTAGGGTGATCACCTCCTTTACTCCCCATTCTTCTTTGAGATAAGGGATACAAACCGACGTATCTACGCCACCGGAATATGCTAGAACAACTTTTTCAGCACGGCTCATGATAGTTTCACCCTGTGGAAAACAACAAAATATCTATTCTATCCACATATTTCCAGAATAGGGTTGCTCAATTGGCACAGAACTCTAATCGTAATCCGCTTCAACAGTATCAATCCAAGCCAAACTAGTGCCTGGATAATAGTTGCCTAAAATTTCTTGATAGGTGTAACCCTGCTTAGCCAAGTCACGAGCTCCGGTTTGACTCATACCCTGACCACCAAATACATTTTTGACAATATGGTCAGAAGCCGCGTACAAGGATTCTACCACCCCACCTTTGTAACTTAGAAAAATGCCGCGAGTTTCTTGAACTGCCTGAGCCGTGGTGTTCCACTCATATTTGATTCCTTTGTAAACTTGCCAACGCTGAGTGTTTCCCAAATCATAGAACTTACTAGCGGGTCGAATCGCATGAACCAAAGCATAGGAGCGAGCAGCAATGGCTTGTGCTTTCAGAGCTGCCATTGGCCAACTAGGATACACTTCCGCTCCCACCACCGAAGTCAGGTAAAGCTCAAGGTCAACGTAGTTTACTGCCAAGATGCTATCTCCCTTAGAAATCAATAGCAAATCCCCTCGATACCAGCGATTTCCCACTAATACATACCCTCCGTTAGTTGGCTTCACCCAAAGCCCTGCGGGGGTCTTATAGTTACCAATTTGAATATAGTCCCCTAATGGTTTAACATTACTTCCCTGATTGGCGGTTAGTTTACCCAGGGGCTGACCCCTAGCATCCAGCAACTCACCCGGTGTTGAGGTAGCCACTACCAGAGACTTAACACCATTGGCTACAGCAACTCGCATTTCTAGGATGGGAGCATCATTCAATAGCTTTGGTGCTGGTTGCTGATTTTTGGTAGCTCCTTCAGACTGGCTGGGCGGCTGGTTGTTGTGATTAGAAGACTCAGTCTTGGTTGATTTATCTGATTTATCCTGGGATTTATCCTTAGTAGTAGCAGTAGATTGTTTCGTGTCTTGCTTGCTAGGAGTTGATGCTTGGGTAGCTTTAGTTTGGGCTAGGGTTGTTGAGGGTGGTGACTTAGAGACAGTGGAATTCTCATCCTTGGGGGTAGGAGATGGGGATGGTGTTGGAGTTGTGGCGGTAGATGTTAGTTCGGATGTGGGAGTATCCTCTGAGTTAGCCAACCCATCCGACTCAGGGGAAACTTGATCTGGGGAATTTGGAGCAGAAGACGTTGAGGAAGATGTTTCTAACTCAGAGCCAGGTGACAGGGATTTCGCTAAGACTAAAGGTACAGATAGGGCAATTGAAAATAGGGCAATTGACCACAACACTGATTTCGTCATTTGTAATTAAAATTCAACACTTGCTTCACCGGCTATTACACTATATAATACAGCATTCCTAGTGGAATTCTGGATAGTGACAGACAGCTTATCCCTTTCTTAGCTTCCGCCAAAATTCATCCCACATCTCAACACTTCGTTTTGAGTGTGGGATGAATTTTGGACAAACTCTTTCACAAAAAACCGGCACGATGTGTCAAAGTGTATTTACTGACAAGCAAAGCTGAAAATGCTAGCATGTTGGTGAAACGTTTTTACAAAAAAGTCAAAAAAAATATATAGAGCAGAGGCCGATGGAAGATGAATCAGGTAATTGCTAGTTAACACTAAAGCTTTGATCCTCCCAAAGATCGGCAGGGGGTCAACCCTCAACCTTGGCCTTTGGCCACGCTACGCGAACAACCCTCAACCCACCCTACTTCGGACGCCAAGAGCGAACAACCTTCCACAATCACTTACTTTCGCCCAGTCAGCCAATAGGTGATCATCTCTCCTTTGCCCTTCACATTAATAATTCCTCGCTCTTCAAACAAATACTTGTCTCTTAAACGCTCGTAAGTGGCAGCAGTAACTTGAATTCTCCCAGGTTCCCCTTGAGAGTCCATCCGAGATGCCACATTAACCGCATCCCCCCACAAATCATAAATAAACTTCTGGATACCGATCACCCCAGCTACCACAGGACCAGTGTTAATCCCGATGCGCAGGCGGAATGGTTCTCCATCATCCCGCTGGAAACGAGTAATTTCCTGTTGCAGATCCAATGCCATGTTTGCGATCGCTTCTGGATGGTCATCCCTAGGGTTTGGTAGACCACCAACAACCATGTAGGCATCTCCAATAGTCTTAATTTTCTCTAATCCATGGTGCTGCGCTAGTTGGTCAAAGCTTGAGAAAATTTGATTAAGTAGATTAACCAATTCTGTGGGAGAGATGCGAGCAGAAAGCTTGGTAAACTCCACAATATCAGCAAACAGAATTGTTACTTCCTCAAAGCGATTCGCAATAGCTTTTGGCTCTTGTTTTAATCGTTGGGCGATGGAGTGAGGTAAAATATTCAACAACAAGTGTTCCGACTTTTCTTGTTCAGCTCTCAGCGCTGCTTCTGCCTGTTTGCCCTTGGTAATGTCGGCTACAGTGCCTTCGTAGTACAGTAGTTTCCCTTGAGCATCACGCACAACACGAGCATTCTGGGATGTCCAGATGATTTGGCCATCTTGTCGATAAACCCTAGCTTCAAAATCCGAGATAGCACCATGCTCCTCAACCGCAGCAATAAACTCAGCATAGCTGTTGGGGTTGACATAAAGTTGCTGTTTAATATCGGTCACTTTAGTAACTATTTCTTCTGGGCAAGAGTAGCCATACATCCGAGCTAAAGCTGGATTGACACTCAGGTACTGCCCATTCGATGTAATCTGAAAAATCCCCTCAGCGGCATTTTCAAAGATGCTACGATACTTCTCTTCAGCTTCCTGGAGTGCATCTAGAACCCGTTTGCGCTCCGTAATATTACGAGCGACCCAAATCACACAATTGTTTGGCAGGGGTGAGACACTCGCAGCAAACCACACCTGGGAATTATCACCTCTAAAGTGTGAAGTATGAAAGGGTTTTTCAGTTTGCCCCACTAGCTTTTGGCCATTGAATTCCGAAAATTTTTCATAATCGGATGAATTGTGATAATAGTTGTTAGTGTGATGCCCTATATTCTTGGAATCGAAGTCCGAAAGTTTGTGGCCATTCAAGTCTGAGTTAGAACTAATTTCATCCTTAATACTTCCTACTTGATAATGTCCTATAGGTAAACTGTATTCTATATTCAGGGTTTGTTTAGTATCTAAGACTTGCCGGATATGGGTGACAAAAAGTTCAGCTTGCTTGGGGGGAAAAACCTCGTAGACACTCTTACCAAGTAGTTCGGTCGTTGGACTATATAAAACCTCAGAATTGGTCGAGACTACTTTCATGTATCGTCCTTGAGCATCAAAAACGGTAATCACATCTGTCATCGCCCCAAACAGTACCCGCAACTCAGCTTCGGATTTACGTAGTGCTGCTTCGATGTGCTTGCGCTCTACAATCTCAATCCGTAGTTGATGATTGGCGTCCCGTAGTGCTGCTGTTCGTTCCTCCACTCGGGTTTCTAACACTTCATTGGCTTTTTGCAAGGCTTCCTGAGCTTGCTTACGCTCAGAGATGTCTTCTACAGTACCTTCGTAATACAGCAGATTGCCATCTTCATCTTTAATGGCACGGGCATTTTCGCAAATCCAAGTCAAACTGCCATCCTGGCGATAGACTTGGGACTCGAAATCCACTAAGGTAGGATTTTCTTCCAATAACTGGATAAATTGGGAGCGACGGTTCGGATCAACATAAAGTTGCTGCTCAATATTCGTGACAGTATTAATTAATACTTCTGGGGACTCATAACCATAGATACGAGCTAAAGCTGGGTTAGCACTGAGGTAACGTCCTGAGGGGGTGGTTTGGAAGATACCTTCTACAGCATTTTCAAAGATATTGCGATATTTCGCTTCAGCTTGCCTCAGGGCTTCTTCAGCTTGCCGACGCTCGGTAATATCAATCCCAATAGTGAAAGCAACTGAGCCTTGATGGTACTTCTGGGCAACAATCACATAATTGTGCTTTTCGTTATTGACGATAGCCGACACCTCTCGGCAAGCATCTTGCTCTGAGCTAGCAAAAAACTCCTTGACAAAGTCATTAAACTCTGAGCTAGCCTCAAGAAACCCAATGTCTTGACCCACAAAAGCCTCTGGGGGCAAGTGAAACGTTTTGGCTAAATGGTGATTCACACCTAGGTATTGCAAATCCGAGCTAATCCAAGAAACAATCCCTGGTACTGCGCCTAAAACTGCCTGTAACTGATCTTTGGTCTTGCGCAGGTCCTCAAGGGCCTGCTGACGTTCGGTAATATCAATCCCAACGGTGAAAGCAGCTGAGCCTTGATTGTACTTCTGGGCAACAATTAAATAATTGTGCTTTTCGTCATTAACAATAGCCAAGACCTCTCGGCAAGCATCTTGCTCTGGGCTGGCAAAAAACTCCTTGACAAAGTCATTAAACTCTGAGCTAGCCTCAAGAAACCCAATGTCTTGACCCACAAACCCCTCTGAGGGCAAGTGAAACGTTTTGGCTAAATGGCGATTCACACCCAAGTAGCGCAAATCCGAACTAATCCAAGAGACAATCCCCGGTACCGCTTCCAACACGGCCTTTAACTGATCTTTAGCTGCCCTGAGTTCTTCTTGAGCTTGCTGACGCTCTCGCACCTCCGTAATTAGCTGAGCATTAGATGCTTTTAAGTCAGCTGTGCGTTGTTCAACCTTTAGCTCTAGCTCATCGAACGCTTTCTGGAGTTTTGCTTCAATTCGTTGCCGCTCAACTATTTCATGTTTCAACTGTGCCGTTGCCATTTCTAATACTTGTGCATTGGTCTCGAAAGACCTAGCTTTTTCAATCCATTGAGCCACCTCAGCCAATAATTCAATCACCACATTTGTGCTATAGGGTTCGATCAATGGTGTGGCCCTAGCCGACCCATTGTATTGGTGAGTTTGTGTATCACAGGCACAGTTATAGGTTTCAACCCCTAACCAGGGTAGGGGTTTAATCGGACGTTCACTGGTAAACACAATTTCAAATTGTCCAGTAGGCAAAATCCGCCCAATCCGGCATTTTTTGGCAATATGGTGATTCGGTTCGATTTGGACTAATCCTCCCGGAGCATCAAATTTCTGACCATAAGCTGCCACCCGTACCCGGTCTACTTCAAATGATTGAGCGGATTCCACGGCTTGTTTCCAAAGGTAAACCTGGGCATAGGCGGCTTCAATGGGGTCACTAGTCACTCGGTTAGCTCCGTAACGACGCTGAAAATTCTGGACAAACCGTTGATTATTAGGAGTGTTCAGACTCTGGAAATAGCTCCAGCTGGCATAATGTCCCGCCGCTGTATCCCCTATCCTTTGGAGTTCCGCCTCAGCCACACTCACTGCCATAATCGGAATGTCATCAGCTGTAATTCCAGAGGATTTGTACTGGCGATAGAAGGCTACATTACTGTCACCATTGAGGGTGTTGAAGACCACATCTGGTTGAACCTGTTTAATTTTGGTGATCACCTCTCCCATATCTTGAGTGCCTAGAGCCATGTAATCTTCCCCAACCACTGTTCCCCCCAGTTGTTTCAGTTGCGCTTTAATAATCTTGTTGGCAGTCAGGGGGAAAATATAGTCGCTACCGATCAGATAAAATCGCTTACCGTAATTTTTCACCAGCCAGTTCACCGCTGGCTCAATTTGTTGATTTGGACAAGACCCGGTATAAAAAATATTGGGGGAACATTCCAGACCCTCATATTGTAGGGGGTACCATAGCAGAGAATTTAACACCTCGAATACAGGCAAAACTGCCTTACGAGAAGCAGACGTCCAGCAGCCAAAGACTGTGGCTACCTGATCCTGTTGAATCAGTTTTCTGGCCTTGCTCTCAAATTCCGCTGAGTTCGATGCGCCATCCTCAACGATCGCTTCGATAGGTTGACCAAGAACTCCTCCGGTTTGGTTAATTTCTGCGATCGCCATCAGCTCAGCTTCCACCAGGGGGGCTTCGCTAATTGCCATAGTACCTCTTAAGGAATGCAATATACCAACTCGTATACAGGGGTTATCAGTCTTGAAACTTGGCATTGCTTAAATTCCTGCAATATTTATTTGCAAATCTTTAACTTTTAATCACCCATCAGCCTCTCACTCTGGGTTTATCTAGCAACCGCAGGCGACGTGACCTACTATTAAATAATCAATGTTAAATCAAGCGCGAATGTAGCGAGCACCCTGATTAAGTCAGGATAAAACCGTGTTAGGGGAGGAATTTTTGTGGGTGTAAAGGAAATATTTTCGGGTCAACCTGTTAACTACCTACACAACCCATCGAAGATGACTTAGTTTCTGGGGCAGTTGTGGTTATAGAAGTAAAATTTAGAGAATCAAGATAAAAGTGGCAAAATTTAGGAAAAATTTCGAAATTTTAGTTTTAATTTCCATCTTTTATTCCCTCCCACCATTTACCTCTTCCCGATTAAGTCAATTACACTGCACCTCAACCAATTAGTACAACAATAATATAAATAACTTAAAATTTACTGTGAACTTATATTTCAATATAACGACTATACAATTCTTTACAAATCTCTGATGTCTCTTTGGATACTATCACTGAAAAAATTTTGTTTGGCGTTGCTGATAAAAGTGAACTCATCCCACCACTCAAGTAGATGAGATATAGAGTTATGAGATAAGCATTCAGCCAACAGAGGTCAGCGGTCAGCCGTGAGCTAAAGGCTCACGCTACTTGAGGTGCTTTGTGGCACAGGCTTTGGCCACGCGGGGCGCGTTTGGCCACGCTGTGCGAACGACGCGCTTGAGGTATAGCAGTCGCCAGGGCAGGCGCGGACATGACAAAAGTCTCAAACCTAAGTAAGCGCAAGAGTTTGACTTCTGACTTCTGACTTCTGACTTCTGACTTCTGCTATAACTCAGCATTATTCCAATGCTTACTTGTTTTATTCCAAAGCTGATAGCTGATACGCGACACGCTGATAGCTGATAGCTTACAGAAATGCTATATACTACACCTTAGTTTTTGACAAATGACAAATGACAACTAGCTAATGACAGAAACGGAAAGGGAAACGTCACCTTCTGCGGTAGTCTAGAACAAGTAAATTGATCTGCCTTGTAGAAATTGACAGCCCTATGACCTCTACCGTTACCAGTCCTGCCCGGACAATTCGCATCGGTTCTCGGAAAAGCCAACTTGCTCTGATTCAGACTTACTGGGTACAAGAGCAACTGAAAAAGCATTTTCCAGACCGAGAGTTTGAAGTCCAGACCATGAGTACCCAAGGAGATAAAATCCTGGATGTGGCTTTATCTAAGATTGGGGATAAAGGGTTATTCACTAAGGAACTGGAATTGGGAATGCTTAGGGATGAGATCGATTTTGCGGTGCATTCCCTCAAAGACTTGCCGACCAAATTGCCAGAAGGGTTGGTATTAGGGTGCGTCACGGAACGGGAGAACCCCGCCGATGCTTTAGTAATGCACCAAAAGTACCAAGATAAACAGCTGGAAACCTTGCCAGAAGGCTCGATCATTGGAACCTCCTCCCTGAGACGGCTGGCTCAGCTGCGCTACCATTTTCCCCATCTGAGTTTTAAAGATGTCAGAGGGAACCTAAACACTAGACTGGCAAAACTGGATGCTGGTGACTACGATGCACTAATTTTAGCAGTAGCTGGGCTAAAACGACTGGACATGAGCGATCGCATTCACCAAATTTTACCACCAGAGATCTCACTCCATGCTGTGGGACAAGGGGCTTTGGGAATTGAATGCCGTGAGGATGATCAAGAAGTCTTAGAACTACTCAATGCGATCGCACATCCTCCTACTGCTCAACGCTGTTACGCGGAACGGTCATTATTAAGGGCGCTCGAAGGTGGCTGTCAAGTTCCCATCGGTGTAGACACTCAGTTGGAAGGCAATACCCTAACCCTAACAGCTATAGTGGCTAGTGTGGATGGGCAAAGACTTGTCAAAGATACCATTCAAGGGGAGCAGAGTCAAGCAGAAAATCTGGGACTCGAACTTGCCGAACAGCTCAAACAACAGGGAGCACAAGAGATTTTGGATGAAATTTTGGCTCAAATCGAGCGGGAATAGGAATATAGCTGAAAATTCAATCCAATTCCTGTCCGAAGCGCTATAGATTTGATAATTTTCGCAAAGCCGCTTTTAGTGTAGGAAAAGGCTAAGGAAAAGGTTTTTTAAGCCATAGCCTTTTTCTTTTACCGTAGAATTTTTCAGAAGGCTAGAGTAAGCTAGGATAGCCGGAAAGCTGAAGGTTCTTCGAACAAGTCAACAGAGGAGTTAAAGGTCAATTCCTGAAAAGTTCTGCTCCATGTTTCAGGCTTGATCAAATGCACTTCATCCTTCAAGCTTGCAGCTATTTCCTATGCACTAACAACAAATAATTGACAACTAACAGATGAAGATTCTATTCGTTGCGGCGGAAGCAGCTCCCATCGCGAAAATTGGCGGTATGGGGGATGTAGTGGGATCATTACCCAAAACCTTGAGGCAATTGGGACCCGATGTCCGAATTTTCATGCCTTACTACGGCTTTTTGCCCGATAAAATGGAGATTCCAGAGGAACCAGTGTGGTCCGGTGATGCTATGTTTCAACACTTCAATGTGTTTGAAACCCTACTACCCAAGACTGATGTCCCCTTATATTTATTTGGTCATGCTGCCTTTGCTGGTCGCCAAATCTATTCTGGAGATGATGAAGACTGGCGATTCACCCTATTTGCCAATGGTGCAGCTGAGTTTGCTTGGAACTACTGGAAGCCTGATGTTATTCACTGCCATGATTGGCACACGGGCATGATTCCGGTTTGGATGCACCAATCATCAGATATCAGCACAGTTTTCACAATTCACAACCTGGCTTATCAAGGCCCCCAGCGCTGGCGCTTAGAAGAAATTACTTGGTGTCCCTGGTATATGCAAGGTCATAATACTATGGCAGCAGCTGTACAGTATGCTAACCGGGTAAATACTGTTTCTCCCACCTACGCTCAACAAATCCAAACTGCTGAATACGGTGAATCCTTAGAAGGTTTGCTGTCATTTATCAGTGGTAAAACTGTTGGAATTGTCAATGGTATTGATACAGAAAGTTACAATCCCGAAACCGATAACTACATTCCTCACAACTTCACCGCAGATACTCTCGACATCCGCAGCAAAAACAAAGTAGCCCTCCAGAAAGAAGTCGGCTTAGCCATCAACCCGGATACCTGTGTGATCAGTATGGTTTCCCGCTTAGTGGAACAGAAAGGGATTGACCTGCTCGTGCAAGTTTTACAGGGTTTCCTAGCTTACACCGATTGTCAATTTTTAGTCCTAGGTACGGGAGAGCGCTACTATGAAACCCAACTGTGGGAAATCGCATCCCGCTATCCAGGACGAATGTCTGCTCAAATCCTCTATAACGATCCTCTAGCTCGACGCATCTATGCTGGTAGTGATCTATTCTTAATGCCTTCCCGCTTTGAACCCTGTGGGATTAGCCAAATGCTGGCTATGCGTTACGGCTGTATCCCCATAGTACGACGTACTGGGGGTTTGGTGGATACCGTTTCCCACCATGATCCGATCAAGCAAACTGGCACCGGTTACTGCTTTGACCGCTATGAACCGTTAGATTTTTATACTTGTATGGTTCGGGCTTGGGAAGGTTTCCGCTACCAGAAAGAATGGCGGAGTTTGCAGCAACGAGCTATGAGCCAAGACTTTAGTTGGGAGAAGTCAGCCAGGGAATATATCAATATGTACCAATATCTGGTAGGATTACCGGCAGAAGTACCTCAACATGTACCACAAGACAACCATTTAGTTGTTGCCAGCTAGACAGAACATTCCATAAGTTACACCTATTCTGTTACTGTGAACAGTGATCACTAAGGATGGCTAATTTGGTAGTGATCAACAAGTAGTGATTTGGCTACAGTCTGGTCAAAGTAACAGGAGCTAAAATCACTACTTGTGTACCACTACCGCTAATTTAATATGGCTAATTTAGTTTTAAATTAGTAAAATTACCATGGCCTTCCCTTAGTGGATTGGTGCTACAGCTGTTTCAAATTAGGTGCATGACTACTAGACTGCATGACTACTAGACAGAGAACCTTAGGGGGGGTTGCTATGAAGATTATGGGGAAACCGGTATTAAAACCCAAGCGCAGCAATTATTCTAAGTACCAAGGACGGTGGAGCCGCCTAGAGGGCAAGATTTTCCCTCCTCAAGGCTCTAACCGAACAATCTCTCCTTCATTCCTCAACCGCAAATCTCTAGCTCAAGTCATGCCCTGGGGGGTAGCCATGTTGCTCTCCCCAACTGGGCTACCAGCAATAGCACAAATCACCTCAGCAGAAGACAGTGCAGGGACAATTGTAACTCCTAATGGTCAAAGCTTCGATATTACTGGTGGTAGCCTCTCTAGTGGCGATAAACCGAATCTGTTCCACAGTTTTGAGGAATTTGGACTCGATTCCGGTCAGATTGCCAATTTTATCTCTAATAATCCCCAGGTTAGGAATATTTTGGGACGAGTCGTAGGCGGTGATCCCTCAATTATTAATGGTCTAATTAAAATCACAAGCGGTGGCACCCCTAACTTATACTTAATGAACCCAGCAGGAATTATTTTTGGGGCTGGTGCTCGAATAAATGTCCCTGCTTCCTTTACAGCAACCACAGCGACTGGGATTGGCTTTGAGGACGGGAATTGGTTTGATGCCTTTGGTGACAATAATAATTACCAGAACTTAATTGGTGACCCCACTAGCTTTGCCTTTGATTTAGCCCAACAAAGAAGTATCATTAACGCTGGTGAGCTGGAAGTGCCAGACAATAGCACTATCGCCTTGATCGGGGGTAGTGTGATTAACACTGGGCAAGTGAAGGCACCGGGAGGCAATATTACTATCGCTGCTGTACCAGGGAAAAGTTTGGTTAAGATTTCTCAATCTGGAAATTTGTTGAATCTAGAGATTGACCCCCCTCGTACACCAAATGGGCAACCATTAATTACCGCACTAGATATACCAGAGCTACTGACAGGACAAGCCCAAGGCGTTGAGACAAAACTCAGTGCCAATTCCAATGGAACCGTGCAGCTGACAGATTCTGGCACCACAGTTCCCACTGAGACAGGAACAACCATTGTCTCGGGGACCCTAGATGTTTCCAGCCCAGAACTTAGGCGACGCAGTGTAACAGTATTAGGCGATCGCATTGCTGTAATTAATGCCACCATTGACTCTTCCGGCGGTAATGGTGGCCAGGTGTGGATTGGCAAGAACCCCCAAGACAATCCAGACAATCCAGACAATGTGAAATTAAATGCCAATCGCACCTTTGTCAGCCGTGATTCCGTGATTAAGGCTGATGGAGAAGCGGCAGATAGAGACGGAGGTCGAGTTACTGTCTGGTCAGAGGAAACCACAGCATTCTATGGCGAGATTACTGCCCGTGGCGCTGGAGAGCAAACTTCATTGTCCCCATTGTCCCCAGATGCTGGGACAGTTGAGATATCTAGCCAACAGACTTTAATCTTTGATGGCACAAAAGTTGATGTCACCGCCCCTCTTGGTGAAAACGGCACGATTACATTCGACCACAATAACATTAGTATTGTACCTGGGACAGGGATTGCTGGTCAGCAGCTAGCAGATAATCCCCTTGGTTTTGATGTGATGGAAATTTTGTCGGGGGATGGGGGGACATCTGGCTTTACCCTTGGCGCGAATGCCCTAGAACAAGTTTTGGGCAACATTGTTCTGAATACTAGTAATGATATTACCGCCCCTAACGTGTCTCTGAACTTTTCTGGAGATATCACCATTAATGGCGTTAATGTCACTCTAGGTGATATCAAGACAAATGGGGGAGCGATTACAATCACAGCGTCTGAGGCTCTGAGCACAGAAGAGCTTAACTCATCAACAACAGTTGGCAAGGGAGGGGATGTTACCCTCGATGGCGATAATATTCAGGTTAGCTGGATCAATGCCCAAGGTGGTAGTGATGGGAAAGGCGGCAATGTGGAAATTACCACAGAAGGTTTTTTTAGAGCCACTGGGACGTTTGACACCTTAATCGAGGGCAAAGAAACAGCAGTCAGCATTGCTACAGTTGGGGGAGATGGTGGAGGAAAAATCACCATCAGTCATGGTGGAAATGGGCAAACCCCCTTTGAGGTGGGAAATAGTATTACTAATGGTACAGAGGGAGCTATTTCTACAGGTGATTCTACCATTCTTCCACCAGAATCCTTTTTGACTTCAACGAGCTCAGATTCAGGTGATATAGAAATTAATACTGGGGAGCCATCTTCAAATGCGACTAGCGCAGGTCAAGCAATGGCTACCAATTTGTTGGGGAATTCTTCGACTAGCGCAGGTCAAGCAATGGCTACCAATTTGTTGGGGAATTCTTCGACTAGCGCAGGTCAAGCAATGGCTGAAGATGTGATTTCAAATTCGACTAGCCAAGGTCAAGCAATGGCTGAAGATGTGATTTCAAATTCGACTAGCCAAGGTCAAGCAATGGCTGAAGATGTGATTTCAAATTCGACTAGCCAAGGTCAAGCAATGGCTACCAATCCCTATTCAAATCCGGCTAATATATTCCCCAGTCTCCCTCAACTATATCAGCATTCCATTGAATTCTTACCAATTCTTACTCAACCAAAGCCTCAGGCAATTGCTCCCAAAACAGAATACACTCAAATAAACCATAAAAATACTAAATTAGAACCTAATTATAATCTTAAAAACCTTGAGTTTGTTAATTTTCCCCCTAAATCGAATTTAATCAACATTTATTACAATCAACCAGCACCACAGACTATAGCAGAGATTACTAATACTAATAGTACTAATATTAGTCAATCACTGGCACAATCAGTCCCACAGCAAGTTACCAGTAAATCCTCTAAATCTACCCTAGAAGCTGAAGCTGATGTTAAACAACTTGAGGGAGGCTTTACCTATGCCTTTGAAAAACATCTAGGCATTAGCAACACTCCCATAGTCACCCTGGAAGAAGCCCAAGCCCACCTGCGCCAGATTGAAAATATTACTGGACTCAAACCAGCCCTAATTTACCTCTTCTTTAAACCAGAATTTAAACCGGAAACTACTAAGGGCAATCTAGTCAATTCTAAAGGATTGACGTCAACCAAACCGGAACGAGAGAGAACGGAAAATCGGCAAAAGACTAGGTCACACTGGCAAGAAAATCTCGATACACAGCTGGAATTACTAGTCGTTACGGCTTCGGGAGCAGTAATTCGAAAACAGGTGCAGGGAGCAACGCGATCGCAAGTTCTCTCTGTTGCTCGGGAATTCCACAGGAGTATCACCAATCTCGAAAGCGCAAATGTCTACCTACCCTTGGCTCAGCAGTTGTATCGTTGGTTGATTGATCCAGTAGAGCAGGAGCTAAAAGCCCAAAAAATAAATAATCTTGCCTTTATCATGGACGTTGGTTTGCGCTCCTTACCCATGGCAGCACTTCATGATGGCACTGGGTTTCTTGTAGAACGATATAGCCTTGGTTTGATGCCAACTCTATCATTAACCAACATGAACTATGTAGACATTAGGAAATTTCAAGTCTTGGCCATGGGAGCATCCCAGTTTAAGAACAAAAACCCATTACCAGCAGTTCCTGTAGAGTTATCGATGGTTACAGAACAACTGTGGTCAGGAAAGGCATTACTTAACGAAGCGTTCACCGTAGCAAATTTGATAAAAGCTCGTGCCTCACAACCCTTTGGTATCGTTCATTTGGCTACCCATAGTGAATTCTTAGCCGGTAAGCCAAGTAATTCCTACATCCAGCTGTGGGATACCAAGCTGCAACTTAACCAGTTGCCTAAACTAGGCTTAAGTAAGCCTAAGGTGGAGTTGTTGGTCTTAAGTGCCTGTCGTACTGCCTTAGGAGACGAGCAAGCCGAATTAGGATTTGCCGGTCTAGCAGTGCTAGCGGGGGTCAAGTCCGCATTGGGAAGTCTCTGGTATGTCAGCGATGAGGGTACCCTGGGGCTAATGACAACGTTTTACGAAAAATTACAGCAACTCCCAGTGAAAGCCGAGGCTATACGGAAAGCTCAGTTAAATTTGCTCAGGGGCACAGTACGTCTCGAGAGAGGGCAGTTGGTAACGGATCAGGGCAGTTTTCCTTTACCGCCAGCGTTAGCTAAGTTGCCAGATGTGGAGTTACGACATCCCTACTATTGGAGCGCTTTTACCCTAATTGGTAACCCTTGGTAATGTTTGATCCTGATTAACAACTCCTGCTACAGAATAGTTAAGCTGAATAATTTGACTGATAGTTATCCTGGTTTTTCCTTGATCCTTGATTGTCAACAAGTGAGAAACGAAACCTAGGTGGTGTCAACCATTCTGCACCACTTAAGGTTAGCATAGGTGGGAGTTGAACTGAAGTTTCATGGACTTAAAGGCAGGCACAGTCTTGCACAACGGCAAATATGTTCTTCATAGCCAGCTAGGCAAAGGTGTCTTTAGCATCACCTACCTAGCCATCAACGCTGAGTCTGGTCAAACCGTCGTGATCAAAACCCTCAGCGACAATCTGTGCCACCATCCCCATGGTGACCAGTTCAAGCGGCAATTTCTTGCCCTTGGTAGGCTCTTGAGCGGCTGTCAGCATCAGCATTTAGTCAGGGTAATCGAATCCTTTGAAGCTGACGGACGACCTTACCTAGTCATGGAATATATTCCGGGGCAGAGGTTAGCTGAACTCATCCAAGCCAATTTGGTTCCAGAAGCTCAAGCTATTGCATACATTCGTCAAATTGGCGATGCCCTTAGTATCTTACATCAAAAGGGTTTGCTGCATCTAGATGTTAGACCAGAAAATATCATTCTGCGTCAAGATACCGATACACTAGTGCTATGTGAGTTTGGTATTACTAGTCAACTCACCCTAGGAGTCAGGCAAACCCACGCCAGTTTAATTGCTGCTGGGTATAGCGCCCCGGAACAGTACATTTCTAAAGGGCAACTTTCCCAGGCAACCGATGTCTATTCCTTAACCGCAACCTTTTACTGCTTGCTTACTGGAAACCCACCCCTACCTGCACCAGTCAGGGAAGTATTGCATGCCCAGGAAGGTTTCTATATTCTTTTCCTGCCGGACTTACCACCATGTCCACAAAACCTAACTCCAGTAGTTAAACAAGCAGTCTGGCGTGGCTTGCACATGGTCACCAATCAACGTCCTAAAACTGTAGAAGCTTGGTTATCGCTGCTGCCAACTCAGGAGAAAGTTGCTCAAAGCAGTTCTCAGTTGAAAGTGCTGAGTCCTCAGCAAAAGTCATTAATTTCCCCAAAACTGAGCACTCAGCCTTCAAAACTGAGCACTCAGACTTCAAAACTGAGCACTCAGACTTCAAAACTGAGCACTCAGACCTCAAAACTGAGCACTCAGACTTCAAAACTGAGCACTCAGCGCTCAAAACTGAGCACTCAGACCTCAAAACTGAGCACTCAGACCTTAGCTGTTCTCAAAACTGTCCACGCCAAGCTCAAAACTCAAACCTCAAAACTCAAAACTACCAAAGCTGGATTCCCACTGAAAGCCCTACTGATGACCGGTGCCCTTGCCGCCTCAGCCGGATTAGGATTTGGTTTCGCACTGCGAATTAACTCTCAAAAAGAACCTGGTTCTACCATCTTCCACACCGATCAATCCTTCCCTCCTCGCAGCAATTGGCCTTTGTCAGAACCCCAACTCTGAAACACTTTCAACCTGATCAAGGTGCTTTATTCATATTCATACTTCCACAGGACTTACCCCAAACTCGCCACCAAACGCACTTAATAAGCGTTTAACAAGACTCGCTATCCATCCGGATGGATAGCGAAACAGTAACTTGACATGTTAATACGAAATACATATAATATTAATTAAGGTCGATAGCGAAGGTGAGTGCAGTGAAACATAAAGCCGTCAAAGTTAGAATTTATCCCACACAAGAGCAAGTTGAGATATTAGCTCAGCATTTTGGATGTGCTCGCTGGTGGTGGAATTATGCGTGCTTTTCAGTGTATAGAAACCTACAAGGAAACTGGCAAAGGTCTGAAACAGTCTGCACTCAATTCTATGCTGCCAAAACTCAAAAAAGAAAAAGAGACTGAATGGCTAAAAGAGTGTTACTCTCAGGTCTTACAATCTGTGAGTCTAAACCTCAGCCGTGCATATCAAAACTTTTTTGTTCGCGTAGCGTGGCCAAAGGCCAAGGTAGAGCTAAATATCCTAGGTTCAAGTCATATCATCATCGCCAATCAATTCAGTATCCCCAAAAGGTTAAGCAAGTGGGTGACTGTCTTAAATTTCCTGGGAGATTGGGAGTTGTTAAGGCAGTGATTCATCGGCCACTAGACGGGGAAATCAAAACTGCAACAGTCAGTAAAGACCCTTCTGGTAAATACTACGCTTCTGTCCTGATGGAGTATGAGTCTGGTGAACCGAAACCATCAACAGAGGTGCGACCCGTGGCGAATTTAATTCTTAATGCGGAAAGCGCACCTAGGGAAAGTGATCGGAATTGATTTGGGCATCAAGGATTTTGCTATTACCTACGATGGCGAAAAGACCTCTAAGTTTGGTAATCCCAAGCATTTAGCTAAATATGAAAAGAAATTAGCTAAAAAGCAGCGTATCGCCGCTCGCAAGAAAAAAGGGAGTAGTGGACGCAGGAAAGCCAGAAAGATTGTAGCTAAGGTATATGAACGTATTGGAAATGTCCGCCAAGACTACCTGCACAAACTGTCTAGGAAAATCGTAGACCAGAACCGGGTAGTGGTAGTCGAAAACCTAAACGTCAAGGGCATGGTTCGTAACCATAAATTAGCTAAAGCAATATCTGATCTGAGCTGGGGGACTTTTGTGAATTTCCTATCTTATAAATGCGAAAAAGAAGGAAAAGTACTGGTCGAGATAGATCGGTGGTTCCCCAGTTCTAAAACCTGCTCTAATTGTCATTACCGAATCAAGGAGTTGCCGCTCGATGTGAGAACTTGGACTTGCCCAAGCTGTGGCACTCACCACGACAGAGATGGTAATGCAGCAAAGAACATTAGAGCAGAAGGGATCAGGATGCTATCCTCCTCTGGGACGGGGGAGGTCAACGCCAGTGGAGAAGAAGTAAGACCAAGACGTGGACGCCCGTCCAAGTTGAGGCATTCTTCCGTGTTCGCGAAGCGTGGCCATTCGCGTAGCGTGGCCCAAAGGCCAAGGCCAAGCTGGAAGCCCCAAGCTCTACGAAGTAGGTTGGGGTAGTTCACATACATAAGATGATATAATGATTGATTTTTAAATCATAACGACATGGGAGATTGGACAAACTGAGGATATACGAGGCAAGTAACTAGATTTTAATTCACTCATAATCCTGGGCAAGTACGTTATAATTTGTAACGTAAGCTAAAGAAACTTATCAATGAGTAACTCTGTAATTCATGCCTTTTTTCTGGGTAGGGCTGCAGCTCAAGCCATTAATCGGCAGCTCGAGGATGCTCTAACCAATGCCCTGAGTGAGTTAGGCAAGTTTGATGCTGAGCAGCGTGAGCGACTGCGGCAGTTTACCGATCAGGTCATTGAAAGTGCCAATCGCGAAGCTGGAGCAGCTGATTCTACTATTAGTAACACAGTAAGTAACACAGCTAGTAACACAGGGAAAACAGGATCCAAACCAGCTGATTTGCAAGCCATGATTGATGAGCTGCGAGCAGAAATTGCCAGCTTGCGTACGGAATTAAAAAACTATCGCAAGCAATCTTGATCAGATTTATCGTTACTACCCTAGATTATCTACAGAAGTGAGTAGTTTCGACATAATTTTTAATAACCTGCTATTTTTTTGATAAAAACCTTACAGAGAAATCCGAGTGTCTGCTCTTTCTCAAAACTCTATTAACCTTACAATAAATCAGGAACGCAATGTGTCTAGCCAAAGTTCTATAGGTAAGCAATACAGCGAAAAAGCTTATCGGTGGAATCAAGAAAATTACTCCCGTCAAAGGCGTTTTATTGATATTTGGCGTTTTGTTTTAACCCTCATCACTGGGTTGTGGCTTGATGGTAAACCTTGGAGTTATCGGGGAGGATATACAGAGCAAAAGCACGCATATAGACGCAAAACACAAGCTATCTGGATTCGAGATACATTCTTAGATCTAGGACCAACGTTTATCAAAGTTGGACAGTTATTCTCCACCCGTGCTGATATATTCCCTAGTGAGTATGTAGAAGAACTGAGCAAACTACAAGACCGGGTTCCTGCCTTTAGTTACGAGCAAGTTGAGCAGATCATCCAGGAAGATTTAGGCAAGCCCATCAAGGAACTGTTCAGTGGTTTTGACCCAATTCCTCTGGCGGCGGCTAGCTTAGGGCAAGTTCACAAAGCTCAACTTCGTAGTGGTGAAGAGGTAGCGATTAAGGTCCAAAGACCAGGATTAAAAAAACTGTTTACCATTGATTTACAAATTCTCAAGGGGATCGCCTATTACTTTCAAAACCATCCAGACTGGGGGCGTGGTCGGGACTGGAGCGGGATTTATGAAGAGTGCTGTCGTATTCTTTGGGAAGAAATTGATTATCTTAATGAAGGCCGAAACGCAGATACGTTTCGGCGCAACTTCCGTAAGTATGACTGGGTGAAGGTACCCCGTGTGTACTGGCGCTATACCTCATCACGAGTTTTGACCCTAGAGTTTTTACCAGGGATTAAGATTAGTAGTTACGAAGCTCTAGAAGCAGCTGGTCTAGACCGCAAATTAATCGCTCGTCTGGGAGCAGAAGCTTACCTACAGCAGTTGCTAAATGATGGCTTCTTCCATGCTGACCCCCATCCGGGAAATATTGCGGTTAGTCATAAGGGTTCCCTGATATTTTACGACTTTGGCATGATGGGGCAGATTAAGGCCAATGTGCGCGAGCAACTTATGGAAACCCTGTTTGGCATTGCCCAAAAAGACGGCGACCGAGTGGTGACTTCCCTAATTGAATTGGGTGCGCTCTCACCAGTGAGTGATATGGGACCGGTAAGGCGCTCAGTTCAGTATATGCTGGATAATTTCATGGATAAGCCCTTTGAGGATCAATCGATCACTAACATCAGCGATGACCTCTACGAAATTGCCTATGGCCAGCCTTTTCGATTCCCAGCAACCTTCACATTTGTGATGCGAGCCTTTTCTACACTGGAAGGAGTGGGTAAAGGCTTAGACCCCGAATTTAATTTTATGGAAGTTGCAAAACCCTTTGCACTAGAGATTATGACCAACGGCAACACTCCCGACAACAATAGCTTTATTAATGAACTGGGACGCCAAGCCGCACAGATGAGTAGTACAGCATTAGGTTTGCCCCAACGCATTGAAAGTACTATTGAAAAATTAGAAAGAGGAGACCTGCGCATTCGAGTGCGCTCTATTGAATCAGACCGGGTTTTACGACGGCTGAGTGGTATTCAGTTGGGAACCAACTATACTTTATTAATCAGTGCCTTCACCCTTTCGGCTACCATTTTATTTGTAAATGGTAATGTCGTACTAGCCTTAGTAGTCGTTTTGGTGGCAGCTATGTTAGGATTTGCCTTAATTAGGTTGCTCCGACGGCTTGACCGGTTTGATCGGATGTTGTAGTTGTTGTAAAGTCGTAATAACTCCTTATCCCACGATCTATCCACCGTAGTAGCAAGTACTAGGAGGGGAAATCGTTGGATGTTTCGGCATTTATCCGGACATCTTTGGAGATTTCCTTAATTCAACTGAATCAGGTCGATAATAATCATGTTTCTATCCATCAAAATCAAACTGAAGCTCACAGACGAGCAGAAAGCATCAAGCCAGTAAACAACCGATGTGATGAAAAGTTGCTTCGCCGGTATTACAGATCCGGGCTTACTACGTACAGTTAACCAAGATGACTACTACATAGACCCGGACGGTCGCTTCTTTATTGTTGCCGACGGCATGGGTGGTCATGCCGGTGGACAAGAGGCAAGTAAAATCGCCACTGAGGCGATTAAGACTTATTTGAATAAAGATTGGAACTCTCAAACTCCTTCTGATGAGTTACTAGAACAAGCGATCTATCAGGCCAATCAGGCTATCCTCAACGATCAGCAAACTCATCCAGAACGGTCAGATATGGGAACCACTGCCGTAGTGGTGATGTTCCGTCAAGACCAGTGTTGGTTTTCTCATGTAGGAGATTCTCGCCTCTATCGGTTCCGAAATTCTAAGTTAGAGAAGATTACAGAAGACCACACCTGGGTAGCCAGAGCCGTTAAGTTGGGAGAACTAACAGCTAAACAGGCTCGGATGCATCCCTGGCGTCATGTTCTGTCTCAATGTCTAGGCAGAAAGGACTTACCTAAAGTCAATGTCTATCGGATAGAAGTTAAATTATGCGATCGCCTTTTGCTTTGTAGCGATGGACTCACCGAAGAACTTTCCGATGAATTGATTGCTTCCTCTCTCCAAGATAGTTCAAGTATTGAGCAGGCTCTGGATATCCTTGTTGAAGCAGCTAAAGAAGAAGGCGGTAGGGATAACATTACTGTGGTTATTGTAGAGATTGGGGAAAGGATGAAAGGTGTTGGATGAACGGTGTTGGGTGAACGTGCGTTATTAACACACCCTACAGGTAGAGTTACTTCGTAAATACAGCTGTTGGATATACCAGTTACTAGCACTGAGGTAAAACAGAAAGCTCGCTCCCTCGGCTTTCATAAGGTGGGAATTGCAGCTGTGGATATTGATCATCATGACTCAGCAGAGCAAAACTTGAAGGCTTGGCTAGCGTTAGGGTATCAAGCAGACATGGCTTGGATGGCAAATCCTCGACGCTTGGGTATTCGTGGCTGTATGCCAGAGGTGAAGTCGGTAATTTGTGTTGCTCTCAACTACTACACCCCTCACCAGCGTCCCGAAAACCCTGAGTATGGGAAAATCTCCCGTTACGGTTGGGGCAGAGATTACCACAAGGTCATGCATAAAAAATTGAAGGAATTGACCTTTTGGTTACAAGCACAAGCAGAAGAAATCCAGGTGCGTTACTATGCTGATACAGGGCCAGTACAAGATAAAGTCTGGGCGCAGCGCTCAGGTATTGGTTGGATTGCTAAAAATGGTAATGTAATTACGCGGGAGTATGGCAGTTGGGTATTTTTAGGGGAAGTGTTGACTAACCTAGCCTTGACCCCAGATACCCCTCACACTTCACACTGTGGTAGCTGTACCCGCTGTATTCAAGCCTGCCCAACGGGTGCTATTACCAAACCGTTTGTCGTTGATGCCAACCGCTGCATCGCTTATCATACCATTGAGAATCGGGCTGAAAACTTGCCGGAATCGATTAAACCCCATTTAGAAGGCTGGGTTGCTGGTTGCGACATCTGTCAAGATGTTTGCCCCTGGAACCAACGTTTTGCTAAAGAAACTGATGTGGTAGAGTTTCAGCCCTACCCTTGGAATGTGGCTCCTCGACTCACAGAATTAGCTACTATATCTGATCAGGAGTGGAATCGACGGTTTCCAGCTTCTGCGCTGCGGCGTATTAAGCCAAATATGCTACGGCGCAATGCCCAAGCTAATATTGATGCATCTCAAAAATCGGTTGACTAGTCTGACTAGTCATTGATTATTTGGGTGGCTAATTGCGAATTGCGAATTGCGAATTGTTAATTGTTAATTGCTCAATGAGTGTAAAAGTAATTCTTTTTGATTTTGATGGGACTCTGGCTGATACCCTTACTGCCATTGTCAAGATTAGTAATAGCTTAGCGGGAGAATTTGGATATCAGCCCACATCAGCTGAAAAATTGGAGCAAGTTAGACATTTAAGCTCTAGGGAAATTATTAAGCAATCGGGTATTTCGAGGTTTAGAATCCCGTTTTTGTTTAAAAAAGTCCAAAAACTCTTACGCGAAGATATTCAAAGTTTAACTCCTATTCCTGGAATAATAGACGTTTTAAACGATTTGAAATATGAAGGTTACCAATTAGGGATATTGACATCTAACTCGGCAGAAAACGTTAACCTTTTCCTGGAAAATAATTCTTGGGTAAAGCTTTTTGATTTTGTTGACTCAGGCAGTCCCATCTTTGGAAAAGAAAAAGTTATTCGTAAATTCCTAAAAAAACATAATTTAAATCCTGGTGATGTGATCTATGTGGGAGATGAAACTAGGGATATTGAGGCAGCTAAGAAAAATACTATTAAAGTAGTTGCTGTCAGTTGGGGATTTAATTATAAAGAAGTCCTAGCTCAATATCAACCCGATTTTTTGATCGACGAACCCCAGGATTTATATGAAGTAGTATCTAATTTAGATCAATCAAAAGTTAAATCAAAAGTAGTTTGTTATTAGTAATTATTTACTGGTTACTTATTACTTGTTAATTTACCAATGACAATTTTATCTCAGCCGATTTTAAATCACATCTTGAACTACTACCAATAGTCCGCCAGGGATGAAAATCCCACCGCGAGTAAATCAAGTCCTCTCAAGAGGACTAAATGCTTGTTATATCAAGCTTTAAGTCTATACATAGCCAATCCAATAGATTGTATAAAGCCAGGTTATATAAGAATTGGATTGGCTTGTATTATCGTTTTTTTATCTGAATTATAGATTAGTTTACCCATCAATTGATACTGTAACCAGCTATAGCTCAAAAGACTATGGTCAAGTAACAATGTTTACTGCTGTTAATCATATACTGATGATTTTGTCAACTTCTATAAATCTCCACTACACCTGACACCCAGTCTTAACCGACAAGCTTGGTGCGTAAGTCCTGAAATTGACCAATTGCCGTTGTTGGATAAAATTTGAATTAAATCGTCATTTTAAGCTGAAAAACTCAATTTGAGTGGAAAATAGAAATATAGAGCAGGATTAGCGAAGAGCAACGTGAAATATTTCTTTTTATCGGAAGGCTGGATAGTCGGGCGTGTTTGGGAGTTTGGAGGTCTTTGGAACGAAAACGCTTGGCGACGCCTGCCAGAAATTAAGCAAATTAACCTTTCTATCCTAGAGCAAGGAGAAAAATTGTGGCTCTATCAGGTTGAAGACCTTGTGGTTATGGTTGAAGTCAAACCCATGGCTAACACCTCACCTGAGTCAGCAAAAACTATTGGTCAAGTTGTCCTAAAACGCTTGATCACTGCTGAGCAAGTTATCGAGCGCTTAGCGATGACACATACTGAAATCATGGTAGGGGGCAAAGGTTAACTGGTACAGGGAAAAGGCACCAGGGAACAAGGAAAAAGAGGGAGAAGAGGGTAAGGATAAGGAATGATGAAGAAGTTATACTTTTGATTGCGACTTGTGATCAAAGTTATAGCTAGGGTTAGCAATTAATCAAAAAACCCTAGCCATAGGATTGAACCCTAATACCGAGTTGTAATACCGAGTGGCATATCAATAGCCCTTTGATCCCCAGCTTTCGCGAACTCCAGACTCTGCCCCCTCTTCCCCCTCCCCTCTTAAGTGCTGTAGGTGGTATGGTTTGAAATCAACTGGGCATAAGTTCTATCCTTGTGCCTTTTTCCATATACCTTTTTGATGTTGATTTGTGTCCGACTATTGCTAATCACTCAAGAGGCTACCGGACTGAATTTGACAATTTTTTGGTTTTAGAAGCTATATTGCTTTAATTTAGGCAAATACAACGGAAATTTGACCAATATAGCTGGTTAAGCGCTTCCGACCCTAAGCTGAGAACATGACCGTTCGCTTGCAATCGGCTCTAACAATAGTTACACTTCTTTAAACAAACTTTAGTTTCATACATACTTTGTCCTACCTAAGTTGCCAATGGCGAAATCTAGGGGGGCTACCAAAGTAGCGATACAGTTAGGTTCACACCTAACCAAGGTCGGTCGGAGAGTGTTAAAGCTCTCCAAACAGTGTCAAATTTGAGAAATCATACCGTAAGCGTTGTCAGATGAGGTTTTTAACCCCTCGAACAACGTGACTCTTAGAATCCCCTGTGTTTGAAGCGGGGGAGACTTCAAGGCGATTTCTAACATATTGATCAAAAGAAGCGTCGAAGTAAAAACTCTATATTAGGAGGAGCGTAGTCAATGGGACTACCCTGGTACCGAGTACACACGGTCGTCCTGAATGATCCAGGACGTCTGCTAGCTGTGCACTTGATGCATACAGCCCTGGTGGCAGGCTGGGCTGGTTCAATGGCCCTGTACGAATTGGCAATTTTTGATCCGAGTGACCCGGTTCTTAACCCTATGTGGCGTCAGGGGATGTTCGTCATGCCCTTTATGGCTCGTCTAGGGGTTACTGATTCCTGGGGGGGCTGGAGTATCACTGGTGAAACTGTAACCAATCCGGGCTTATGGTCCTTTGAAGGTGTCGCTGCAACTCATATTATCCTTTCTGGTTTATTGTTCCTGGCTGCCGTATGGCACTGGGTTTACTGGGATTTAGATGTGTTCAGAGACCCACGGAGTGGCGACCCAGCTCTCGATTTGCCAAAAATTTTTGGCATTCACCTGTTCTTATCTGGTTTACTCTGCTTTGGCTTTGGTGCCTTTCACTTGACTGGGCTTTGGGGTCCTGGGATGTGGGTATCTGATGCCTATGGTCTCACTGGTAGTGTTCAACCCATCGCACCAGAATGGGGACCAGCAGGCTTTAACCCCTATAACCCTGGAGGTATTGTCGCTCACCATATCGCTGCTGGTGTTGTTGGGGTTATTGCTGGTTTATTCCACTTAACAGTACGACCACCAGAGCGCTTGTTTAAAGCTCTACGGATGGGGAATATCGAAACGGTACTCTCCAGCAGTATCGCCGCTGTGTTTTTTGCTGCATTTGTAGTAGCAGGCACCATGTGGTACGGCAGTGCTGCTACCCCAATTGAACTGTTTGGTCCAACTCGCTATCAGTGGGATCAGGGGTATTTCCAACAGGAAATTAACCAACGGGTACAAGCTGAATTGGCTGATGGTGCTAGCTTGTCAGAAGCTTGGTCATCGATTCCAGAGAAGCTGGCATTCTATGACTATATCGGCAACTCCCCTGCCAAAGGTGGTTTGTTCCGTACAGGTCCGATGGACAAAGGGGATGGCATTGCTGAAGGTTGGCTAGGTCATGCGGTGTTCACAGACAGTGAAGGTCGGGAGCTGACCGTTCGTCGGATGCCGAACTTCTTTGAAACCTTCCCGATCATTTTGACCGATGCTAATGGTGTAGTTCGTGCGGACATACCTTTCCGACGGGCTGAATCTAGGTATAGTTTCGAGCAAGCTGGTGTCACTGCTAGCTTCTACGGTGGAGTTCTTGATGGTCAAACCTTTACTGACCCCTTCGATGTGAAGCAATACGCTCGTACTGCTCAGCTGGGTGAGGGCTTTGAATTTGACCGCGAAACCCTAAACTCTGATGGTGTATTCCGCACTAGTACTCGGGGTTGGTTCACCTTTGGTCATGCTGTCTTTGCACTGTTGTTCTTCTTTGGGCACATCTGGCATGGCTCACGCACTCTCTATCGAGATGTGTTTGCTGGTGTCGATCCTGACCTAGAGGAAGAGCAAGTCGAGTGGGGCTTCTTCCAGAAGCTTGGTGATAAGACTACCCGTAGGACAGAGCCTATCTAGAGGTTAAATCTCTCCTATCACAGTTTGACTCAAAAGCAAAAGGCAGAAGAAAAGAAATTTTTCTTTTGCCTTTTTGCTATTTCTGTGGTCCATGCAAGGTAGACTGGTAAGTGAGGAGATAACCAGGAATTATAGCTATGGAATCAGTTGCTTATATCTTAATCTTGACCTTAGCCCTAGGCACCCTATTTTTTGCCATTGCTTTTCGGGAACCCCCTAAGATTGGGAAGTAGTTTACCTCGATTTCTCAGATCGAAATTCAACAGTTGTGTGGATGCTCTGAGCCGCAATAGCCTGTCATGAGCCTATAGGATATAGGTAAGTGGACAGGTATATATCGGCTCATCTTCCATCTAATTGTTAGACTTGTTATTTTGAAAGTATCGACTCTTAGGGCGTTCCAACTATCTGCCGCCAATCAGTCCACTCAGCAAGAAAACAAAATTATCTTATGCGATGCCCCTCTTGTCACCACACCGAGAGCCGCGTTCTTGAGTCTCGTTCTACTGAGGCAGGGAAAAGTGTGAGGCGACGTCGGGAGTGTTTGGGATGCAAACATCGCTTCACGACATATGAGCGCATCGAATTTGTGCCAATAACTGTGATCAAGCGGGATGGCAAGCGTGAATCATTTGACCGTTCCAAGTTGTTACGGGGAATTGTACGTGCTTGTGAAAAAACCGGCATTCTCCAAAAACGCCTGGAAGCATTGGTTGATGAGATTGAAGCAGAATTGCAACAGCGATTTGGTCGGGAAGTCATCAGTCACGAAATTGGCGAGTTAGTCTTGCGCTACCTACGTTCGGAGAGTGAAGTGGCTTATGTACGCTTTGCTTCGGTCTATGGAAAATTTCAAGGGATTAGAGATTTTGTCACTACCCTAGAGGATCTCCAACAGGAAGATTTACCAATGGAAATCCCCCAGGTTCCGCCAACCCCCTCAGATCATGTAGAAGAAATAAAGACATCGACTTCGGTGTAATTGATCAGATGTTTGTTCATGGTTGACGGTTGATGGTTGACTCTCAAACCTACAAGGTCAACTAGTGGTCTCGTGTCCAGTTGTATGGTTACCATTTGTAGAGATGTTCCAGGCAAGGTCTCTACAGGAGGAAGGATTAAGAAACAAACCAGCGTGAGGTTTGGAAACCCGATCTAGGCAAGAGCAGGTTACCGATGCTACCGGACTTAATATGAGTTTCTTACAGCTAAAGCCAGATTTTAGGGAGCTAGACTAGAAAGTGAAAGAATTTTCAACTCAAGGGCGTGAATTATATTGAAGCCTAACTAGGTTTACCCAGGAGTTGAGTCAAGGCAAGACCAAAGAGCAAACAGCCATGAAGAAACGTTTCTGGATGAGAGCATGGATGGCTAATGCAGAGGTAAACACCTCTCCACATCCGCTGGCAAATCCTTCGGTTAGATTACAGCAACCCCAGGAAAACCGCAAGTTAGTCAAATTCTGGCGTATTGCTGCCAGTTTGCTCCTTTGGCAAGGGGTGATACTGGGTACCCCAGCCCAAGCACAGCTTAAAGAAGAGAAATCTCTAACCTATAGTGAGCTATTAGAGAAAGTTAAAAATCGGGAAGTCGCTAAAATAGAAATTGATGAAGCTACTAAGATTGCTAAAGTTAGCCTAAAGGAGGCCAAGGAGAATGAACCTCCTCAACGAGTTGCTTTGTTCGATCAAAACTCCTTGCTACTCAAGGAACTCCGTCAACAGAATGTTCCCACTGAAATTAGGCGCTCTCCGGATAACTTAGCCGCTTTAGGTCTAATTGCCAACTTATTTTGGCTTCTGTTGTTACTAGCAGGCTTTATCATGATCGTGCGACGCTCTGCGAGTAATTCTGGTCAAGCCTTAAACTTTGGCAAATCCCGAGCACGGTTTCAGATGGAAGCCAAAACCGGGGTTCTGTTTGATGATGTAGCAGGTATTCAAGAAGCTAAAGAGGAATTGCAAGAAGTCGTCACATTCCTCAAACAACCAGAACGCTTTACTGCTGTTGGAGCACGCATCCCGAAAGGTGTGCTGCTAGTGGGTCCTCCAGGAACTGGTAAAACTCTGTTAGCCAAAGCGATCGCTGGTGAAGCAGGAGTTCCCTTCTTTAGCATCTCTGGTTCCGAATTCGTGGAAATGTTTGTGGGTGTTGGTGCCTCCCGTGTCCGAGACTTGTTCAGAAAAGCCAAAGAAAATGCCCCTTGCTTGGTCTTCATTGATGAAATTGATGCGGTAGGACGGCAACGGGGAGCAGGGATTGGCGGTGGAAACGATGAGCGGGAGCAAACCCTTAACCAATTGCTCACGGAAATGGATGGGTTTGAAGGGAACACAGGTATTATTATTATTGCTGCCACTAATCGCCCAGATGTGCTGGATGCTGCACTATTACGTCCTGGACGCTTTGACAGACAAGTCATTGTGGATTACCCTGACTACAAAGGCAGGAATAACATTCTGGAAGTCCACGCTCGCAACAAAAAGATTGACCCTGAGGTTTGTCTAGAAACTGTTGCTAAGCGTACCCCTGGGTTTACTGGTGCTGACTTAGCCAACCTACTCAACGAAGCGGCAATCCTGACTGCTCGCCGCCGCAAAGATGCTATCACTATGCTCGAGATCAATGATGCTATTGACCGGGTGGTGGCTGGGATGGAAGGCACTCCTCTAGTGGACAGCAAGAATAAGCGATTAATTGCCTACCATGAAGTAGGACATGCTGTAATTTCTACCCTCCTACCGGATCACGACCTGGTACAGAAAGTAACCCTAATTCCCCGAGGGCAAGCCCGTGGTTTGACCTGGTTTATTCCTGATGAAGAACAAGGTTTGATTACTCGGGCTCAACTCAAAGCCCAAATCACTGCTACTTTAGGGGGTAGAGCGGCAGAAGAAGAAATTTTTGGTGAGGCTGAAGTTACGACTGGTGCTGTTGGGGACTTGCGACAAGTTACCTCACGAGCACGGCAGATGGTAACCCGCTTTGGAATGAGTGATTTGGGTCCTCTGTCCTTAGAAGACCCAGGGGGAGAAGTCTTTCTAGGGGGTAATGTGATTAATAGGGCTGAGTACTCAGAGAAAATTGCTGCCCACATTGATGCCCAAGTTCGCACAATTGTGCAGCATTGCCATGGCCATGCTCGTCAATTAATCCGGGAAAATCGGGTAATAATTGACCGATTAGTAGACCTGTTGATAGATCAAGAAACTATCGAAGGAGACCAGTTACGCAGAATTATAGAAGAACACACCCAGATGCACAAGGAACAATTGGTAGTTTCGTAGTTTGCACTAAAAAGATCAAAGGCATGCATGTTTGAAATATGTTAATGGTTAATGGCCATTAACCATTAACATTTGTCCCAATCAAGCTCGTGTTTTATACATTGCCCGCAGCACCTGGGCTGGGTCAACGTATTGCTTGCCATACTTCAATCCCCAGTGCAGATGAGGACCGGTGGTACGACCAGTCATCCCTACTCGACCGATTCTGGCTCCAGAAGGCAACAGTTGGCCTTCCTTGATCTGAATGCCACCGGAGTTGTCAATTAAATAGCGAGTACCTCCATTTTTAACTGCGTATCCTTTCATGTGACAGTAGATGTGCTGCCACTTGCCTGATTGGATAGTTATTGAGGTGCCGCAAGCAGTACCATCAGAAATTTTAATAACCTTACCACTCCACCAGTTACGAATATAGCTTCCTTCAGGGGCAGCTATGTCTAAACCTCGGTGAAATTCCCATCCAGAACCTCTAGGAGAGGGTCGGTAACCGAAGCCAGAGGTGTAGCCCCGGAAGTTTTCTACGGGAAAGGAACCCCCTTTGGCAAAACTTCTTACTCCGGCTACCAAGGTTGAGGGAGGTTCTGATGCAGTTACTCGCTGGCTGGGGAAACTCGAATGGGTACTTAAACCGATTAAACTCGTTAAACTCAGTCCAGCGAAAATTAGAAGCCTTGATAAATAACCACTGCGCATTAGTTCTAGTCTGGCTTTAGCTAGTTAGGGGTCTTTCCATTTATATCCCTCCAGATCACCTGCTATCAGCAGGGTGTTTGGGTTGTTTGAGGTATCTTATCAAAATCTTGAGTTTTGTTAAGATACCTCAATAAACTAATACAAATTTAACTTGCACAATTTAAGGATTGAATTTTTTATTAAGGGTTGACGGTTAAATGTAAACTGTTTAACTTTATCGCTTTAGTGTTAACTAAAGCGATAAAGTTAAATAAAGCAGTTAAATCTTGGTTAACTTAGTGATTAACAAAACTCGCGGAATTCCCCACCTTCTTTAAAGGTGTTGAAGTTACCGTAAGGATAGGGTCGCCAAAATCGGCAAAGTTTTAACCAAAGGTGCGCTTTCCGTAGGCGAATTAAATTCGCCACGGGTCTTGAAGTTACCGTAAGTGTAGTGGAGCCTTAATACAATAGTTTTAACCATGCATCCTCATAGCCAATCACCTATAAAGGCTCCACTACACCCTTGGCGCGCGTCTGGGGCACCTCTTTTACGCATAATCGACTAACCCTAAAGGCGACCCTAACAATCAGGTTTCATCTCTGGGATGGATAGCCAGACGAGGACTTGTTGCGAATCGTGTTAGAATATAATTGGTCGATGACCCGCCTGACTGACTAAAAGGCTACCTTAAAGGTGTAAAAGTACTAGCAGAGCTCAGGGAAGAGACAAGCCCCAGCTGGTTGACCATAGAGTCGTAATTCCAAGGTGAGTCTGTCGAAAAGAACTATACGTCTGCGGAAGGCGGATGTCTGCCTGTGGACGCTGAGTAAGACCTTTCATCAGCAGGCGCGCTTTCCAATGGCCGGGTTCCCCGGCCATTGGAAAGCGCCTCTGGTTGAGGCGTCGGCGGATGAAGCGGGAAACCCTATTGACGAATAAGACCGTCCCTGATTTGAGTTGAGATTGGAAGCCCCAGCCTCAGCGAAGCAGGCTGGGGTACTTCACCTTGCCCCAGCCTACCCTATGCGTGAACTGATGCTGACTGAATTTTTACCCTTCCGATTTGAGGTGGATACTACCGCGATCGCAGGAGCATCTTTGTGGTCTCTAGCGCTATATTTAAGCCTCTCGTCCTTGAGGCAATGGATTATGGAGCAATTGAACCGCTGGTTTAACTTTGCTGAGGGATTATTTTACATGTCGGCTGAGGAATTTGAACGAACCAGCAAGGTCAGAGAATCTCAAAACGCTTTCTATGCGTCAGTTGTCAGTATTGTGCCTTTTTTAGTCATTGGTGCAGTTTGTAACTACGCCGTCGAAATTAGCCTGGGACACAGTTGGGCAATCAGTATTGGGATTATTGCTTGCATGAGCTGTGGTGTGTATGAATTAGGGCGTCAGTCTGGGAATTGAATTTAGGTAGTCATTGCTCATTTTCGGGCGCGTTCGCGCAGCGTGACCATTCCCGTAGCGTGACCATTCCCGTAGCGTGGCCTTTTGGCCAAGGCCAAGGCCAATCCCATAGTCTCAATCATACTCTCAGTGACTAATCTGGTATCCTGGTCTTGCTCAGGGCATCGTGATCCTGTTGAGTTTTAACTAGAGTTTCTAGATGAGGCAGATTTGCGGTCGGAGTATCGGCTAATGCTTCAGCAGTACTTTGATTCCCTTGTTGATCTCGTTCCAACATTCTCAACCAATCCAAAAATTCACTGGTACCTGGTATTTTTTGCCAATTTCTCAATTCCCGCAGTTCCCCAAATTTTTGGATAGCTGCTTCGGATAGGCGTGTAATCTCAGTTTTAAAATGACTCTGGATAATCTGTTTTAGGGTAGCATTTTCTGGAAATTTAAGGTAGTAAAATAAGCAACGACGTAGGAAGGGTTTTGGCAATTATTTTTGCCTATTACTGGTGATAATAATTAACGGTAAAAAATATATTCGTTCTTCTTTGGTTTTACCTTTTAAAGCATCAAAACGAACGTTTAGTACTTCTTTAATTTGGAATTGCAATCGCTCCAATTATAAGAGCAAGTCATTAGGTAAATCCCGATCCGCTTTATCAATTTCATCAATTAGAACCACCGAAGGAATGTCATTTTGTGATTGCTGAATTGCCTCGCCCAATTCTCCTAGGGTAACATAATTTCTGCGGTACAAAGGTTGCCTGGGATTACCTGCAGTTTGACGTTCCTGAATGTCATACAACCGACCTATGGCATCATAATCATAAAGTAAATCCTGGCCTCGACTGGTAGAGCGGATGTAGCAGCTGTAGAGGGGAGAACCCAGTTCATAGGCAACCGCATAAGCTAATCGCGTTTTCCCGCAGCCTGGGTCACCTTCTAATAATAAAGGACGACGCAGGTAGAGAGCAGTATTAACTGCATCTGCAAAAGCTTTAGAAGCAATGTAAGGTTGTGGCTCTTGCCATGCACCAGGAAGCGGTTTGTAGCGGCACTTACCGTCACCTGTGTACTTTCTTCTCCCTAAGTCATCCATAGCACCTTATATTAATTCATTAAAATAATTCTAGAAATAAGATAACAGGAATAAAAAGAAATAACTTGATCAATAATATGTTCGCGATCGCCCAAGGATTACAGTATTATACTTGTCGCTTAATCAGGTAAATAGCACGTAAGGATTCAGCTCTCAGCCTTGGCCAAAGGCCAACGGCTGAATGCTTACAATAGCACTAGGTACGTCGTTAGTGTAAAACTGGCTAACTACTGACCGTGGGCGGATTATGTATGCGATCGCATTCCATCACTCCAGACCTTACCCATCTTCTGATACTCCCGGCGAGTGCCCTGTAACAGATGTTCCATCATCACTGCACTACCTGCCTCAGCTGCTAGAAAAGCTGCTGCTAGGGCAATATTCTTGATATTCCCTCCACTCAATTTGAACTGCCGTGCCAAAAACTCAAAATCTACATCTGCTGACAAGGGGATTTCTTCAGTCCAAATCCCCTCCCAAATGCGCCGACGACTAGCTTCATCTGGTGAGGGAAAGTGTACTGTAAAGGCTAACCTACGCACAAATGCCTCGTCTAAATTTTGGCGCAGATTTGTTGTCAAAATTGATATCCCCTCATATTCCTCCATCTTCTGCAACAGATACCCAACTTCAATATTGGCGTAACGGTCATGAGCATCTCGAACTTCAGACCGCTTGCCAAACAGAGCATCTGCCTCGTCAAACAGAAGGATAGCGTTAGCTGTTTCCGCAGCCATAAAAATGCGGTTCAGATTTTTCTCAGTCTCGCCAATGTACTTACTGACAACTTGGGATAAATCAATTTTGTATAGCTCAAGCTGTAGTTCATTCCCAATCACTTCCGCCGCCATGGTCTTACCTGTGCCTGGTGGACCTGAAAATAGTACATTTAATCCTTTACCAATGGATAGCTTGCGGTGAAAGCCCCATTTCTCATAGACAATATGACGATACTTGGCTTGATTACAAATTTCTTTGAGCTGAGCGAGTTGATCGGGGGGTAAGATAATGTCTTGCCAACTATACTTAGGGTTAAGTTTGCGAGCTAATTCAGTTAAATTGCTACCAGATTGGTCACGAGCCGCTGCTAATAAGTCATTTAGGGTTGGCTTAATTGTACTGTTTAATGGCAACTCAAATTCGGCAGCAGCACGCCACAAAGCCTGATTACAAGCAGTTGTCACTGCTCCTGCTATTTGGGCTGAACTCAAGGTAAAACGATTGGCTATGGTATCCAAGTCGCCATCGCTAAGTACAATTCCTTTCGTTTCTAAACTAGCTTGCCAGTAAACGCGCCGTTGATAAAAATCCGGTGTAGCAAAAGGTACAGTAATCACACCGTTGAGATTGGTAAACTTTGGCACCAACGACTGTGTTCCAGATAAGATTACCACACCTTTTGCCTCAGTTAGTCTGTCAAGTAAGCTTTTATATAACAGATGCTGCTCTTTGGTCTGTAGTGCATCTAAACTTTCCAGACTTTCTAGATAGAGGATAGCATCGTGAAAACAGGCTTGACGAAATAACAATTTTAGCAGTTGGTCAAACTCTTCCTTAATTGCTAGTTGAGCTAAATCCGCAATCAATAACTGCTTATTTAGTTGAGCGGCAAGGGCGATCGCTCCACGGCGTTTTTCAGTAGAATATAAACCAGAGAAATACAGATGTAGAGGCTGGCTGGTATGTTGAGCGTGTTTGATTAACTTAGGAAGTATGTGTTTAATGTCATCCCTAATCGGTAACTTGTCCTCAACCGCAGGACTATCTATCAATTGACACCAAGATTCTAAACGCGGTTCAAGACTCTTTTGTTTTAACAGAGAATGAATAACTTGATCATCTAGCTTGAGATAATAGGATAATATTGGTGGTTTAACCTGATGAGGGTCAGGAATTAAGTGAAGTAAGCCATGTTTGATTAAGGGTGCGTCAGGAGCAAAATGAACTCGTTGCAACAGTTTGGCTTCAGCAGAGGGACATAGTAAATTTAAGGCTAAATCAATACTAGGTCGCCTGCGAGTGACATCATCCTGGAGATAGGCATACAGACCCTCGTAAGCTAAATCAATTTCTGGAGCCAGGGCAATCAACATCACGTCTAAATCAAATTCAGACAAACCGAAAGTCTGTTTCAGCCAGTTTAATGGTGTATTGTTAGTCTGATCGGACTCAGTTTTTTCTGCATCTACTGCAAACAAAGG
>NZ_JAAHFV010000309.1:0-7669 GCF_010672755.1 Moorena sp. SIO1F2 | reverse complement strand
TTTCAAATCTTTCTTTTATAATTCGGCTGATGTCACAATAGGCAGTCCAATAATCCTCTCTCTTAGTATAGACCATAAACCAAATGTTAACAGCATATTCAGCCAATTCACCGGTATCAATCCAAGGGCCTGGATCTTTCAATACTAAAGGATGAGAGTTAGCAATATCCTTAAGAACTTGGATCGTTTGAGTAATACTATTGTGGTAGCTGACCCTTACCGTGATAAAGATAGCGCGGACGGGGCTACTGGTTTCATTCTCGATAACGTTACCCCAGACTGAATTGTTGGGCACAATAATAATTTTATTTTGATAAGTCTTGATGGTGGTACAAATTAAGTTAACATCCTGAACATTACCTCTTACTCCAGCTACTTCAATCATATCGCCAACGTCGAAAGGTTTATAAAGCAAAATCATTAACCCATTGGCAAAATTACCGAGGGTACTTTGGAAAGCAAACGCTACCACAAAACCAGCAGCTCCAATCATAGCTATCAGTGGACCAATACTGACCTCTAGGGCAGTAATCCCTACAAGAATACCCACCACAAATAATCCTTGGCGGGTGATAGTAACCAAGAACTGACCCAGCATAACTGAGATATTTGGGAACATTCCCAAAGATTTCTCGAGGAGTGTACTTAAGATCACCGAGAGGATGCTAAAGCCAGCAATAATTCCTATACATTTGCCAATGTTATTCGCCCAGCGCAGACCTCCTTCTTTAGACTGGAGCCAGCCAACAATGGTAATCCAGGTTCCTTGAGTGTCAGTTACGTCTACCTTAATCCCACTGATGGCATTGACGTATTTTTTGTACAACTCGACATCACCACCTTTAGTGTCCAGCTCTTCAAGTACCACCTCAAAGCGTTCGCTCAAACCAGCCCGTTCATCCCGCAGTTTGGTGATGTTGACCAGTACTTGCTTTTTAACTTCGGTCTTGGCCTCTACCGCTTCTTCTATCTTTTCTTGAGCTTTTTCCAGTCCCTGTTCAGTCTTTTTCTGCTGTTGTTCATCCGTAACGACTTTGTTGCTAATTGTCCCAATCTGCTCTTGAACCTTACCAACTTCCTCGTCTGAGGTTTTGGCTTTATTTTTATCCTCTTCCGTACTTTCAACTGCTTTATCAATCGCCCCTTGCAAGGTTTTATCCTGCTGGGTTTTTTCTTCTTCTTTTACCGCTTCTTCTACTGACTCCTGAGCTTTTTCGAGAGCTTCCTGTGCTTCTTGTGCAGCGTCTAAAGCTTCAACAGAACCTGATGGTGATGGCTCAGTCTCTATTTTTTCTTTAGTGTCTGTTACTTCCTCAAGAGCCTTTTTGGCATCTTCTAGGGCATCAACAGCTTCCTTAGATTGTTCAAGCTCTCGATTTTTGCGCTTGACAGCAATTTCCGCATCGCTGAGTTCTTTAACTTTAGTTTTAAGCAAGAACATCCACCCCTCAGCTTCACCCTCCAGCTCATCTTTAGTCAAGGGCTTGAGCATTAGCTCTAGCTCCTCAATCGGAATAGTTGGATCTGCAGTTGTAACTGCTTGCTGATTGGGTGCATTAGTGCTTTGTTGAGCTTGGACAGGTAACCACCATGCCCCAACGATTAAGAGACTGCCAAACAAAATGCTAATTTTCTTTTGTCGGTAACGAATCATTAGTTTTTCGTGTTGATAAGACGTTAATGAAGAGGTAACGTGTATAGTTTGGTTCACTGTTGAGTGTGAACCAGCGATGCAGCGCGGTCTTGGGGGTTTCCCCCATGAGCGACTGCATCAAGACAATGAAGATGCAACCTGTATAGTTTGGTTCACTGTTGAGTGTGAACCGTTGAGTGTGAATAGTTGCTCCCCGATTACCCTCCGAAGATCGGCAGGGCTGTAACTATTGCTCGATCTAGACTGAGGGGGGTAGAGCACCAGAGGAGCGGATCTGAATTTTCCGCAAATATTGGGGATTTTAACAGAATTTATGCCTTTCTAATTCTCTGTATCTAACCAAGAAATGAAGAGCCGGGGGCAGTCAATAGTGGCTGCATCTCACTGTCTTGATCCCAAGCGCGAGTGGGGGAAACCACGGCAGTTGCTCATAGAGGTTCCCCCTATGACCGCGCTGGCTCCCCAAGACCGTGCTACCTCGCTGCATCGCTTTTGGAAAAATACGACCATTGAAGGCTAAAACACTTGTCCAGTTCCTTGAGTTATAGATTTACAACCTTAAGATGCACCTGTGAATAGTGAAAATTTTACACTCAACTATAAATAGTTAACAATGCATAGATAGCCTTTTATTGGCTCAAATCAAGGGATATCCTTATTTTTGACCAACATTTTTCATCCAACTTACATCTTGGACAAAAATTTTGGCCAATCTTCCCTGAGCACCGACTATGATTTTATCATATCTTTATTTACCTGGCTGCTAATTAAAGCATCCTTTAACCAACATTCCGCACTTCACCGTGTAGTACGTAATTATCACGATTTATGTGTAGCCTATAAAACATAGCTAATTATATAATTAAATATTAATATGTAAAAAATCCCCAAGGTACACAGGATTAGCGTATTACTTTGCATACTACAAATTAATCTGCGGAATGTGGGGTTTAACCCTTGGGGAGAGAGCTATGGAGCGCAAGGAGTTGCTATCTGGGCATAACTTCTTCTAGGGGAAGGTCATTGTCTTTAAACCTTTTTGCCATACTGCCCTCTTCCTTAGCCATAGATTCGCTAATGTATAGTTCCTGTCTCGGCAGTGGGATCACAATTCCCTCTTGTTCTAATCTTTCTTTTATAATTCGATTGATGTCAGGATAGACAGTCCAGTAATCCTCTGTCTTAGTATATGCTTTAAACCAAATCTTAACAGCATATTCAGCCAATTCACCGGTCGTAATCCAAGGTTCTGGGTCTTTCAATACTAAAGGATGAGAGTTAGCAATATCTTTAAGAACTTGGCTCGTTTGAGTAATACTATTTTGGTAGCTGACCCTTACTGTGATAAACATAGCGCGGACGGGGCTAGTGGTTTCATTCTCGATAACGTTACCCCAGACTGAATTGTTGGGCACAATAATAATTTTATTTCGAGAAGTCTTGATGGTGGTGCAAATTAAGTTAACATCCTCAACCTCTCCTTTTACCCCAGCTACTTCAATCATATCCCCCACGTCGAAAGGTTTATAGAGTAATATCATTAACCCATTGGCAAAGTTACCGAGGGTACTTTGTAACGCAAATGCTACCACAAAACCAGCAGCTCCAATCATAGCGATCAGTGGGCCAATACTGACCTCTAGGGCAGTAATCCCTACAATAATACCCACCACAAATAATCCTTGGCGGGTTAGACTAACCAAGAACTGACCCAACATCACTGAAATATTCGGGAACATCCACAAAGATTTCTCGAGGAGTGTACTTAAGATCACCGATAGGATGCTAAAACCAGCAACGATTCCTATACATTTGCCAATGTTATTCGCCCAGCGGACACCTCCTTCTTTAGACTGGAGCCAGCCGACGATGGTAATCCAGGTTCCTTCAGTGTCGCTTACGTCTACCTTAATCCCACTGATGGCATCGATGTATTTTTTGTACGACTTGACATCACCGCCTTTAAGTTCCAGCTCTTGAAGTACCACCTCAAAGCGATCGCTCAAAGCAGTGCGTTCATCCCGCAATCTGGTCATGTTGACCAGTACTTGCTTTTTAACTTCGGCCTTCGCCTCGACCGCTTCTTCTATGTTTTCTTTGGCTTTTTCCAGTCCCTGTTCAGTCTTTTTCTGCTCTTGTTCATCCGTAACGACTTTGTTGCTAATTGTCCCGATCTGCTCTTGAACCTTAGCAACTTCCTCTTCTGAGCTTGAGGTTTTGGCTTTATCTTTCTGCTGTTGAGTACCTTCAACTGCTTGATCAATCGCCCCTTGCGAGGTTTTATCCTGCTCGGTCTTTTCTCCTTGTTTGACTGCTTCTTTTACTGACTCCTGAGCTTTTTCGAGAGCTTCCTGTGCTTCTTCCGCCCCCTCTTTAGCTTTTACGCCACCTGATGGGGATGGCTCAGTCCCTTCCTCAAGAGCCTTTTTGGCATCTTCTAGGGCATCAACAGCTTCCTTAGTTTTTTGAAGCTCTCGATTTTTGCGCTTGACAGCAATTTCCGCATCGCTGAGTTCTTTAACTTTAGTTTTAAGCAAGGACATCCACCCCTGAGCTTCACCATCCAGCTCATCCTTAGTGAATGGCTTGAGCAATAGCTCTAGCTCCTCAATCGGAATAGTTGGATCTGCAGTAGTAACCGCTTTCGGAATAGTTGAATCTTCAGTCGTAACCGCTTGCTCATTGGGTGAATTAGTGGTCTGTTGAGCTTGGACAGGTAACCACCATGCCCCAACGATTAAGAGACTGCCAAACAAAATGCTAAATTTCTTTTGTCGGTAAAGAATCATTGGTTTTTCGTGTTGATAAGACGTTAATTAGGTGCCCTTGACCTATTAAGAATTAAATTCGCCAAGGTCAAGCGCACCTGAAGATGTAACCTGTACAGTTTGGTTGACTTTTCAGTGTTAATCAAAGAAGATATAAGGTGTATAGTTTGGTTCACTGTTCAGTGTTAACCGTTAACTGTCAACAGTTGCTCCCGAGCTTACCACCGGAAGATCGGCACAGCTGTAACATTGCTCGATTTAGACTGAGGGGGGCAGATCTCAAGAGGATAGGAGCTGAATTTTCCCCAACTCTTCGGGATTTTGACATAATTTATCCCTTAATAATCCTCTATATCTAACCCTAAAAAGAAGATCCCGGGGCAATCAATAGTTAACGGTTAACAGTTAACTGTAAACAGTCAAAAAGGTATAGATAGCCTTTTATTGGATCAAATCAAGGGATGTGCTTATTTTTGACCAACATTTTTGGCAAACAAACACCTTGGACAAAAATTTTGCTTTGCCCAATCTTCCCTGATCAACGACTAGGATTTTATCACATTTTTATTTCCCCGAGTGTTAATTTTTGTTTCCATCATCCATGGCTTATGGTTTAATATCACTTTGAAAACGTGCGGAATTAGCAGCTTCTGCCGCAGCCACATCCCCTTTACCAAAAAAGGCAGGAAAGGGTTTAGGGAGCTCTAGTGCCCGTTGAGTTGCAGGTCGGGCATCAATACGGTCAAACCAGCCTTGAAGGTTTTTCAGCCCATCCACCGATACTTTCGCCCAGTAATAAGCTCGTGCCCAAGGATAAGTGGCCATATCTACAATAGTGAACTCATTGCCAAGGATGTAAGTTTTCCCCTCAAGCTGCTGATCCAAGACTTCCAGTAGCCTTCGTGATTCTGACCCATAGCGCTTGATGGCAAATTCATCACGATGCCCTTGAGGTTCTGCAATCCGCTGAAAGTACATCGCCTGACCCATCATCGGTCCAATGCCACTCATCTGAAACATCAGCCACTGAAGCGCTTGGGATCGAGCTTTTTCCCCCTCGGGAAGGAACTTTTGATATTTCTCAGCTAGATACCAAAGAATCGCACCCGACTCAAAAACCACAAAATCGTCATTACCACGATCCACGATGGTCGGGATGCGCCCGTTGGGGTTAAGAGACTTGTACCAGTCTGACTTTTGTTCTTTTTTGGAAAAGTCAATATAGGTCATCTCATAGTCCACTTCTGCTTCTTCAAGAAAGATCAGCGGCTTCCATCCGTTCATAGTCGATGCAGTGTAAAGATGAATCTCAGCTTGTTTCGTCATGATTTTTCTTTGGATGAGATATTGACGCTTGAGTTAGTTTTAATGAGCTTTGGAGCACGGAGCAGACAGAGGCTTCGCCACTTCAACACCTAAATCATGGTCGGGGTCAAGAAACACCATCTTTAGGTGACTGATGTACCGTTCTCGGTCAGCGTCAAATTGTGGATTTTTGATGACGTTGTAGCACGCGAAATGGGGCAATTCCTCGAAGCCACAAAACTCATGGCTCTTACGCATGGGCAGCAGCACCTCTTGTAGTGAGAGTCCTTCAAAAAAACTATTGGGATTATTAAAGACGTCGGCGGGCGCATTCCATGTAGTAGACAGCATGAATTTCTTGCCATTCATCAGGCCACCCGATCCGTATGAGCCATTACTGTGCCCGAAAAACTCACCATAGGCGTAGACATCGTCTATGTAACGCTTCAAAGTTGACGGCATCATGAACCAGTACACGGGATACTGAAAAATCACCGTATCAGCTTGCTTGAATTTCGCAATCTCCTCTGGAATGTTGTAGCCGTCTTCCACAACAGTGGTCAGGAGCTTGTATCGATCTTTCAATATCTCCACTGCTATCTCGAAAAGACCTTGATTGTAGCGGCCTTTGGCGAACTCCTTAGTCTCTTTGCCCAAAATCAAAAGCAGGGTTTTCATCAGACTACTTCCTCCCATCAGATAATGTGTACAGTTATTGCTTCATGTATTGCTTCATGGTAAAAATTTAAGTTACGATAGTCAACTAGTATACGTTTAGTAACCAGGTATAAAATATGAGTTCCTTCATGGACATGGAAACAGATAGCGATATCGAAATTGACACAGATAGCGACATCGACATCGAAACTGATAGCGACATCGAGATCAAAACCGATAGCGAACGCATCAAGAAGGCCATTGACCCCTGTCTCAGCCCCTGTCCAATCGAGCGTGGAATGCGGATTTTGGGTGGCAAATGGAAAGGATCGATTCTTTGGCATCTCAAGGATGGCCCGATGCGGTTCAACGATCTGGCGCGTCAGATCGGGGGAGCTAGCAAAAAAATGGTGACCCAGCGACTTAGAGAAATGGAGGATACGGGCCTAGTCAACCGTAACGTAATCAGTACCAAGCCCATTGCTGTGGCCTATGAGATCACAGATTTTGGTCGCACAGCCCTGAGATTTCTGGAGGAGCTAAAGAAATGGGCAGAGGAGTATAATATCTAATCTTTTAACAGTTCTCAGTTCGGTGAGGATTATAATTAAGAATTGAGAATTAAGAATTAATAATTGAGAATTGAGAATTGAGAATTGAGAATTGAGAATTGAGAATTAAGAATTAAGAATTAATAATTGAGAATTGAGAATTGAGAATTGAGAATTGAGAATTCGGCGTTGCTTAATAATGGAATGATTTTAAGAGTTTTGTGGAATGGGCATCTTGGTGGAACTGGCATCTTGCCAGTTTCAATAGATTTTCGGGCGGGCAGTAGCCCACTCTACTTCTATTCATTCCTTGATTCAGCAACACCCTGCATTCTGCATTCTAAATTATTAATTCTACATTCTTCTACATTCTTCTACATTCTTCATTCTACATTCTTCTACATTCTTCATTCTACATTCTTAATTCTACATTCTGCATTCTTCATTCTTAATTCTTCATTCTGCATTCTTCATTCTTAATTCTACATTCTTCATTCTCAATTCAACAACATATCAAACACCAAAATAAGCTGGTTCATTCCCCGGCTTCCACTTAATATTGCAACCAATACTAGGCTTTTGCTCAGAATTCACCGGTTGCGACCCTAGCACCGCATCAATAGCTGCTCGTAAATCCTTACCGGTAACTGGTATCCCATTACTAGGACGACTATCATCCAATTGACCTCGGTAAACTAGCTCTTGGTTAGCATCGAATAGAAAAAAATCTGGGA
>NZ_JAAHFV010000308.1:0-7710 GCF_010672755.1 Moorena sp. SIO1F2 | reverse complement strand
AAATAAAAGCTGAGATGTTAACTCAGAATAACCATAATTCGAGGTACTCTATTGCTAATAACTAATGACCAAAATTTTTATAGCTGATGTAATAGCAACGCGATCGCTAGGTGTGGAATTGGGTAAATCTCTGCCAGCTAGTAGCATCATTTTGCTGGAGGGAGACTTAGGGGCTGGCAAAACAACCCTAGTTCAGGGTATTGGTGAGGGACTAGGCATTACTGATGCCATTGTTAGTCCCACCTTTACTCTGATCAATGAGTACACAGAGGGACGTATCCCCCTGTATCACCTCGATTTGTACCGCTTATCCACCTCAGAAGTAGAGTCATTAAACCCAGAACACTACTGGGAGGGAATTGAGGTTGCTCCGGGAATTGTGGCCATCGAGTGGGCTGAACGTCTACAGTATTTGCCACCCAGTTATCTACATCTGACACTAACCTATTGCCAGGACGGTGGACGTCAGGCTCAATTAACCTGTAACGGTAAGTTTGATTTAACTTGGCTGTTGGATAGGTTATCTGCGTGTTCGCCCTTGGCTTCCAGTGTAGAGTAGGGTGAAAGTTAGTGGGATTGAGGTTGACCCAAATTTTTGGTCAACTTTAATTTTTTCCCACTTCCGATTAAATCCGATAGTGTTTAACTGGTAAAGGTTAAAGCTTCACCTCGTACGTCTGTGTTCAATTTTCCTCTGTCGTAGACTACTTGACCACCAACAATAGTCATCACTGGCCATCCGGTTAAGTTCCAACCTTCAAAGGGACTCCAGCCGCATTTGGTTAAAAGTTCTTCCCGTAACACTGGGTGGTAATTTTCCAAATCTACCAGTACCAAATCCGCATCATAGCCAGGAGCGATCGCACCTTTGTTGGGAATTCCATAAGCCTTAGCAACTGCTGTAGACATCCAGTCAGATACTTGAGCCACACTACACCGTCCCTCTATGGCTTGAGTCAGCATCAGTGGCAGAGATGTTTCTACTCCAGGCATTCCCGAAGGAGTGTGGGGGTACCCTTTGGCTTTTTCCTCCAAGGTGTGAGGAGCATGGTCTGTGGCGATAAAATCAATGACCCCATCGAGTAGAGCTTGCCAAAGAACTTCGTTGTCGTGGCAGGAGCGCAAAGGCGGATTCATCTGTGCCAGGGTACCAATCTCTGCATAAGCATCGGTATTTAGTAAGAGGTGCTGGGGAGTCACTTCCGCCGTCACCCAGCTAGGTTTGTCTTCCCTAAGCAATTCAGCTTCTTCTGCTGTGGATAGGTGCAAGATATGCAAGCGCCGCTGATATTTTTTAGACAACTTCAGAGCTAACTTGGTGGCATTAAGGGCAGCTTGATTGTCCTGAATCTTAGAGTGAACAGCAGGGTCAGTAATTCCAGCAAATTCCTTACGCCGCTGATTAATTCTAGCTTGGTCTTCAGCGTGTACTGCAATTAAGCGATTGTACTTCCGAGAACCTTCGCTAAAACCTTCAGCAAAAATTGGTTCTATCACTGCTTCATGATCTACCAATAGTGCACCATGAGCTGAACCCATGAATATCTTAATCCCACAAGTCGGCTGGGCATTGTGCAAATCTGGCTGATTTGCTGGTGTTGCGCCGATAAAAAAGCCATAATTAACTAAGCACTTATCTGCCGCTCGCTTGAGCTTGTCATCCAGTGGGGCTTGGGTCGTCGTCGGAGGACGAGTATTCGGCATCTCTAAAAAGGACGTCACTCCACCCTTGGCACAGGCACAACTGGCAGTAAATAAGTCTTCTTTATGTTCTAGACCTGGTTCCCGAAAATGGACTTGGGGATCAATTACCCCTGGCAACAAAGTTAAGCCAGTAGCGTCTATTTCTTTATATGCCGTAACGTCCGTTGGCACTGGGATGTCTGGGGCAACCTGAACAATCCTTCGACCGCAGGTGTGGATATCCCCCAGTAAAAATTCACCAGAGGGCAATAGAATACGAGCATGGCGGATAAACAAGCAAAAGTCAGACAACATAGGAGGATGTTATAATTTGACAGTTTCCCTGCTCGGTGTCTAGGTAGATACAGTAGATACAAACCTGATATATAGCTAAATACAGACAACCGCAGCTAACCTACCACCATGGCACAAACAAACAGGGTTGTCCTGCCAAATTGACTTTATTCACAAAACTTTACATAATCTTGATTTAGGCTCCCCTACTAACTTTAAATTTTTAAGATCTAGCTAGAAAACCCCAGAGGTTTAAATTTGCTGTTAAATTTGCTGATAATTTCCCAATCAGCTATTTGTTGAAATTTCCTCAAACTTGTCTATCGGTAGTAGTTGAATGGATATGAGTCGTGTACCAGATAAAAGACCAGAAAAAAAACCTACACAGCCTTCTAAAGAAAATGCTTGGGTAGAAGGAATAAGAACAATTAGCTTGAGTGCTGTTCTTGCCTTTGGGATTCGCACGTTTGTGGCTGAAGCGCGATACATCCCATCGGGCTCGATGCTACCGACATTACAGGTTTACGACCGCCTGATTATTGATAAGATAAGTTATCGCTTTTTCCAAGATCCAGAACGAGGAGAAATTGTGGTATTTGCTCCCACTGACAAATTGAAAGAGCAAAATTTCAAAGAGGCTTTTATCAAGCGCATAATTGGGTTACCCGGTGACAAGGTTGAGGTGAAAAATGGGCGAGTTTATATCAATGATCAAGAAATAGAGGAAAAGTATATCGTAGAAGCACCACAGTACGATTTTGGACCAGAAACAGTACCACCAGACGAATACCTAGTGCTGGGAGATAACCGTAACAATAGTTACGACTCTCACCACTGGGGCTTTGTCCCTCGTGACAAAATTATCGGTCGTGCGGTAGTGCGGTTTTGGCCGTTAAATCGAATGGGGAAATTGAAACCAAATCCGAGTTATCCTGAACGGTTGAATCAGTAAACTGAATTATAAAGTATCAGTACTTCACTATTGATATTTTCGACTTGCTGGACACCAAGTTTGCACGACACGACCAATTAATTCTTTCCCTAGCCAGGGGGTATTACTAGAAAGGGATTTGAGGTTTTTTTGGTGAACAGTCCAAGGGGATTGAGGATTGAATAACACTAATTCAGCGGATTGACCAGGAGCAGTGCTAGGGGGGTCTTGCTGTAGACAAATAGCAGGATTTGTGCTAAGACTTTTCCAAAGTTCTAAGGCTGACCAATCCCCTGTCTCGACTAGAGTATGCCAGAGTAGGGGTAGGGCTAGCTCTAAACCAATCACTCCTGGTGGTGCTTCAGCAAAGGCAACAGTTTTTTCTTCATAAGTGTAGGGAGCGTGGTCAATTGCGATCGCATCAATAATCGCCTCCCGAACACCTCGGATCAGTGCGGCTTGGTCAACTGGGTTTCCCAACGGGGGTTCCAAGCGCAAATTGGAGTTGTAACTGCATAAGTCTTCAGTATTGAGCAATAGATGCATCCAAGTGGTACTGGCTGTTACTGGCAACCCCGCTGCTTTGGCTGATTCAATCAATTGGACAGCGCGACTGGTGGAGATACGCATGAGATGGACTGGCGTGCCAGTGGTTGCTACAACTTCTAATAAGGCAGCGATAGCGGATGATTCTGCGATCGCAGGATTCCCTGGCAAACCCAAACCAATTGATTGGATACCTTCTCGCATCACTCCCCCATTTGCCAACTTAGGGTCACAAGCCCAAAGTGCCACTGGTTTACCCAAGGGTTGTAGGTATTCCAACAACCGTCGAACTAGCCCTAAATTACATAAAGGACGTTCATCGGTAAAGCCCACTACTCCCCCTAGAGCTAGTTCCGCTAATTCAGTCATTTGCTGTCCTTCTAACCCGATGGTAAAGGCACCCCAGTAATAGAGTTGAGGTGAAGAAGGTGGGAGGGTCAGATGGGGAGAGTTTTGGAGTTCTTGCCGTTGTGCCAAAACAGCAGCATTGTCTAGGCGGGGGTTAGTGTCAGGCAAAATGGCTAAGCGAGTAAAGCCTCCATTTGCCGCTGCTGCCAGTAGTGAAGACCAGGTTTCCCGTTGCTCATGTCCTGGTGCACCAGAATGGCTGTAGAGGTCTACTAGTCCTGGTCCTAAAATGTGTCCCTGACAATCTTGCACCACTGTATCGCTAGAGATTTCCTTGATGTGAGTTTCCACTGCCGTGATTACACCATCAGTAATCAGCACATCAGCGACTTGGTCAATTCCAGAAACTGGGTCTAAAACCCGGACTTGTTGAAGTAGTTTACTATTCATTGGGGAAAGGGAAAAGGAAAAATAATTGGCTTTTAACTCAATCCCCCTTTCTAGCTACTCATATCTAAATTACTTGTTATGACTACTTATTTTTTACATTACTACGTACAATTTTAAAATACCACTTTGCCAGATTATGTCAGACCTCAGAAGAGGTGACGAAATAGCCGGAAACCCTTTACGCTTAAAGGGTACTGAATCATTGCAGGCTTTCTGGGAGCATCCCAATTTGGAATAAATATACCACATTAAGCTGTATGAACGCGATGTTAATGCCCATATCAAAAGATATATTTTCCAAATATGCTCCCGACTTTATTAATTTTTATTGGCAGCAAATACGTTAACCAATTTGACCACTTGTGCGGGTCTATGATAAAATGTCCAATGCTGCGGAGACTCTGTTATAGCGTCAGTGTTGGATATTTTCAGCCTTTTTGTGATGTCTTCACTATTCGAAAACGTGGCTAAGTAAGTGGTTTTTTCGCTAGCCCTGTAATTCACATAATCATCATCATTTTCTATTTTGCCGTTTCTATCTCCTGGAGCATCATTTTTCAAAAGAAGAAATGAGATATGGTTAGGGGGAGCAATAAGTTCCACATATTGCGTCGGCAACAGATCACGGTCACAAAATGAATGTAGAGTTAAGTCACATATTTCTATCTCAGTTTCACTACTCGCCAGGGCATTCATATTGAACGTTAGCACTAGCATACAGGTTACTAACGTTACAAAACAAGCTTTGATCATTTTTTTCATTTCTTTTTCGCTTCTCCTACTTCTGGCATAATGTAGTCAATTAAATACTTTTTTAGTACTACTAGGTTTTCTAGCTTAAAGTTGAGGTTTAAAACCTGATAGTTGAGGTCAAAAACATCTTTATTGAAGGCTAAACTCCATCACTGTTAAACTTTTATCAGTATAAACGACTTGTTCGAGTTTAAGAGCACTTGCTGCAAATAAGTCCTCAGCTGACTTTCAACCTCTTTTCAAATTAGATCCATAAACCGCTACTGCCACCCCAACTAACAATACCACGGCACCTACGAGCACCGATACCCCTGGCACTTCCTGAAAAATCAGATAGCCCAAAAAACAAGCACCAACGGGTTCAAACAAAATAGCTAGGGTCACCAGGGTAGGATTAATCCAGCGTAGCAACCAGTTAAAACTGGTATGTCCCACCATTTGGGGGAAAACTGCGATTAACAAGATGTAGACGTAAACCGCTACCGGATAATTGAGATAACTGACACCCCAGAGTAACGATAACAGTAACAACACCAACGCCCCCACACTGTAGGCGAAAGCACTATAGCTACCCAGACTCAAACCACGCTGCTGTGCTTCACGTCCCCAAAGTACATACAAACTTGCTATCACCGCTCCCATCAATGCTAGAGAATTCCCCAACAGAGCATTACTCCCACCACTGAGAGAAACCCCATCCCCCAAACTAATTAAGACACCACCTACAAAGGCCACAGCAATCCCCAAAACCGTCAGCCTAGTTAGTTTTTCTTTTAACCACAGCCAAGAAACTAAAGCAACCCAAATCGGAGTTGTGGTAAGTAACGTAGTAGATGCGGCAATGGAAGTAAAAGACAAGGAAGTAATCCAAGTCACAAAGTGTAGCGCTAAACAAACACCAGCCCCACTGGCATAGAGTAATGCACCTGGACTTAGCTGAGCTTGCCTGAGCTTTGGCCAAGCTGGTAACAGTAGCATAGACGCAATAGTAAGACGAGATCCAGCTACGAACAGGCTAAACCCTACCCCACTCACCCCAGCGGATGCGATCGCTAATCGCGCAAAAATAGCTGATGTGGAAATCGCCAACACACCAGCCAAGAAAACCAATCCCACCTGCCAGCGCAGCGGCTGCTTTATAATTTTCATAGCCATACAGCTTCAATCCCTAACCATTACCATTATTCCGCCAGAGGTACCAGCACAGAAGTGAATAACTCTAGATAGTCTAACTTTATCTAGAATCTACTTAATCCTTGATAAGTCCTAATTTATAATTTCAACTATGTTTGAACTACCGCCACTCAATACTAATACAATTTGGGCAATTTTAAACGAAAAAATTGATGACGATACCGTTAATAAACTACTCTGGTACTATCTAGGTTATCGTTATAACTCAACTACGCAACAGTGGGATATAACTGAGGTTAATCCTGAATGGCAAGAAGACTATCCCGAGCCACCCAATTTCATAGAAAGCCGCCCTGCTACCGTAAAACTAACCCGTTCAATCCCCAAAGAAAATAAACAGTTATTGAAAGAAAAATTAGGTTTCAAAGGTTATAAAATCGGGGAATTTGGTCCTCGACAAACTCGCAGAGCTACAGCCGCAAACTGGTTACTGAATTATATGGAACAAAACGGCATTGCCTCAGTATAGCGTTTTTCATACCTATGAGGTACACAGGATTTTTTCCCGATTCCCGATTCCCGATTCCCGATTCCCTGCTCCCTGCTCCGAAGTCCCTGCTCCCTAAAATCCAGAAATTGTTTACCTCATAGCTATGATAATTGCTATAAAACACTTCATCCTTCAAGCGTACTAGATAAGTCAGTAGGAACAACTACACACTCCAACTCCGCCTTGTGACTCTCCTGGTGATTTTCCAAATTAATTGCGATCGCTTCAATTCTAATTTGAGTCGTGCCTTGGGGTATAACTAATTGAGTCATTGCCTCCAGCTCTCCAGCCGCATTAGGGAGTAAATCTATAATAGAACGGGTTTCCTGCAGCAGAGAGCGAGTTTGCACGTCTTTAACCCACAATTTAATACATAAACGAGATTGACTAGGAGGAAGTTTTATAGTAACCATTACCTTTTCTCCAGCAAGCAACTCCCTAGTAGTCGGTATTGATAAAGTCGGTGCTGCTAAGGTCTCATCCAACTCTAGGGATGAAAGATTATCCAGTTTAGCCTTCAACTCATCTTGGTTAGTTGCTGTAGCTTTTGTCGGTTGTGGGGCTATTTCTCGATCGTCTACTACAATTTCCTGAGTCGTCCAATCGTGACTAGTAATACCAACTCTAGGGGGTGTCTTTGGCATTGCTAATTCTGAACTAACTAGCGACAAATCCTCAGATTCTGTGATTGACTCCAAGACCTTTTCTGGAAATACCCTAACCTCTTCTTGGTTGCTAGCCGTTTCATTCCTCTGTTCATCTGCCACTGCTGAGTGATCTTCCCCAGCAGGATTACTCTCTGGGGATAATTCTAACCTCAGCAATTCCATCAATTCATTATCTTCAGCTAAAGCACTCAACCGTGACCAAAAACGCTCTTCCATGTTTAAGGCTCGGAAAGCTTCTTCTAAAGCGATTGACTCAGGATATTGTACAGAATCTGGAGTATCCCACCGAGTAGTATTCAATAATTGGTTTACCTTAGAATTCTTGAACTGGGTATCAACCAATTCTGAATCCT
>NZ_JAAHFV010000307.1:0-7711 GCF_010672755.1 Moorena sp. SIO1F2 | reverse complement strand
AGTTCTGGTTCCAGTAAGTCTGCTATGACTGCTCAAACTATTGAAATCCTTTAGTAAGCTATCAGCCGTCAGCGGTCAGCGGTCAGCTTTGTGGAACAGGCTTCCAGCCTGTGAAGCATCGGTCAGCTATCAGCTGATAACTGTTCGCGTAGCGTGGGCGTAGCGCATAAGCTGTTCGCGTAGGGCATAAGCTAATAACTGATAGCTGATAACTGATAGCTGATAACTGATAACTAAAAACTGATAACTAAAAGCTGATAGCTAAAAGCTGATAGCTGATAGCTGACAGCTGAATGCTCAGAAATTACCTTTGTTTGTCTAACAATGGAGCTGCCTCTAGCAAAGTTCTAGTGTAAGGATGCTCAGGATTAGTAAACAGGTCATGAGTTGGTTTCTTTTCAACAATCTGACCTTTATTCATCACGGCGATTCCATCACAGAAAAACCGTGCTACCCAGAGGTCATGAGTAATAAACAAATAGGTAAGATTAAAGGCTTCTTTCAACTCCAACATTAATTCTAATACTTGAGTTTGGACACTAGCATCCAGCATACTCACTGGTTCATCACAAATCACCAAACTAGGATGAGTAATCAATGCCCGAGCAATAGCAACCCGTTGTTGTTGTCCTCCAGAAAGGTCAGCGGGATATCGATTGTAGTAATCCTCTACAGGCGTTAATCCTACTCGTTCTAGCATTTCCTTGACATGATTTTTGGCTGCTGTTGGATTAGCCGCTAATTTATGAATAAATAACGGATCGGCAATACTTTCTCCCACAGTCATTAAAGGATTAAGACAAGCATGGGGGTCCTGAAATACCATTTGGATTTGACGACGAATCTCTTGTAGAGAATGTCGATTGAGTGTAGCTAAATTTGTGCCTTGAAACTCAACGGTTCCAGCCGTAGGACGAACTAATTGTAAGATAGTGCGAGATAAAGTACTTTTGCCACAACCAGATTCTCCTACTAGTCCTAAAATTTCACCAGGATATAAATCAAAACTGACGTTATCCACAGCTTTGATAACGTTTTGTTCTTGAGATACCAGTTGCTGAATAAAATTGCTTTCTAAGGTATAATATTGCTTGAGATTGGTAACCCGTAGCAAAGGGGTAGGAATGGCAGAGCTGGAATTTCCCTCAGGGTCATGACTGTTATTGTGGTCTTTAACTGCCTGAAGATGTAGAGCTGCTTCTAAGAGCGATCGCGTATAGTCATGGTTAGGTTGCCACAGAATCTGTGCCACTGGCCCAGTTTCCACCATTTTGCCACCATACATGACCGCAATGCGATCGCAATATTCCCCAATCATGGCCAAATCGTGAGAAATCAGTAACAGTGCCATGTCCCGTTCTCGACAAGCCATTGTTAATTCTTCTAATATCTGTGCCTCTACCGTAACATCCAAGCTGGTGGTGGGTTCATCTGCTACAATTAGCTTGGGATTGAGCAACAACGCTAATGCGATCGCAACCCGTTGCCGCATCCCCCCACTAAATTCATGGGGATATTGAGAGAAGCGATTAGCGGGGATTTTCACCGCATCTAGAGCTTCTAATACTTTTGCTCTACTCTCACGTCGTGATAGTTGGGGTTGGTGAGCTTTGAGGGTTTCTAGGCAGTGTTCCCCTATAGTCATTAAAGGGTCAAGGCGAGTCATCGGGTCTTGAAATACTAGCGCTACTGCTTCTCCACGAAACTGGCGCAGCTGTGTAGGGGTTAAGTCAAAAACCGACTTTCCGGCAAACCTTACCTTTCCTTTTACTTGGGACCGTTGCGGTAACAACTGCATGATTGCTCGTCCCAAAGTAGACTTACCGCAGCCTGACTCACCGACTAATCCCAGTCGCTCCCCTGAATCTAGCATGAAGGAAACATCATCTACTGCCCAGGTGGGTTTTTCAAGGGATTGGCTGCTAGGATAGGCCACCTGCAAGTTTTCGACACAAAGTAGCGGTGCACTCATTGATTGAATTTTTCTCTCCTAAGGATATAAGAACTTTGATGCCATAACCATTAAATTTTTATTAAAATTTGTAAATCTAGAGTAATTCCTATCTAAGTCAACTGCTCTGATCGACTTAATCAGGCCAGCAGTAGGATTGACCAAAGTTATCCTATAAACATCTTTTTGACATCTTTTTGTCAGGGCATCACCATGGAACCTGTAAATCCCCAAGTGTCTAATCACTATCAGCCAGAGTCAAATTCCCAAAACCAGGAAGAAACCAAAGGCAAATCCTCTGCATGGCTACTCACAGTCCTCTTTTTAGTAGGAGGTCTAGCGTTGTTGCAAATCTCGACAATACCAGAACCCCCTGTAGCCCCGACGAAAACTAAACAGATACCACCGCGACCTGTAGAAACTATTCCCCTAACCTTAGGTAAAGGAGTGAAACGGATCCAGTTACTGGGTGAAGTAGAGGCAAGTGAAAAAATCACGATTAAATCTCAGGTGGATGGTGTGATACAACAACTCAAAGTCCGAGAAGGCGATCGCGTTACCCCGGGAATGACCATTGCTATTCTTGATGGTGCTGACCAACAGTTAGCCCTAGCCCAAGCTAAGGCAAGGCTTGCTCAGGAAAAAAGTAATCTCGCTCGATTACAAGTAGGAACCCGTCCAGAAATTCTTGCCCAACGGCAAGCAGAACTGGATGCCGCTAAAGCTCGGGAACAAGAAGCAAAGGACAACCTTGATGGTATGATAGCCGTCCAACCCAATTTAATTGCCCAACGGCAAGCAGAACTGGATGCCGCTAAAGCTCGGGAACAAGAAGCAAAGGACAACCTCAAACGCATTGAAGCCTTAACTCTCGAAGGAGCTCTCTCTCAACGAGCAAAAGTAGAAGCCGAAAAATCGGCTGATGCAGCTACCAGTGAGCGCTTACGGGCTCAAGCTGCCCTAAGTGCAGAACAAACTAAAACCCAGCAAGAGATTGCTGAAGCCAAAAGTACCCTTGATGCCACCATCAGTGAGCGGTTGCGCATAGCAGCTCTGTTAGCGGAAGCCCAAGTCGGACCAACCCAGGAAGAAATTGATGCCCAGAAAGGGGTAGTAGCAGCAGCTCAGGCAGCGGTTGAGCAAGCTCAACTAGCATCAGAACGAGCCACGATTAAAGCGCCTACAGCCGGAGTTGTGCAATCCCGCCAGGTTGACAGGGGGAACTATGTGGAAGGTGGCGATGCCATCATTACCTTGGTCAATAATGCTCAATTCGATATCTTTCTAGAAGTGCCAGAACAGTTTACTAATCAGGTCAAACCAGGGATGTATGTGGAATTAACTGCACCGCGAAGTTTACCTAACTGGCAGCAACGAGCACAGATTACCAGCGTTGTGCCTACAGCCAATGCCAACTCACGGCGACAACTAGTAAGGGTAAATCTCAACAATCCCCCAAAAGACTTATTAGTTGGAATGGGAATTCAAGCCACCTTAGACTTACCCATTGATGTAGATCCCAGTTTTATTATCCCCCGTGATGCCATCATTAAACGAAAAAACCAATCCCTAATATATACCATTTCCCAAGACAAAGCACAACAGTTTACCGTAGAAATACTAGCGGACATGGGGGAAAAAGTCCTGATCACTAATCAACAATTACAAGCCAATCAACCCCTAGTTGTGTCAGGGGGTGAAGGGTTAAAAGATGGTTCACCAGTTAACATTACTAATCATTAATTCCTAATTATCGGACCTCTTGCAAACCTCAAAAAACTTGTAGCACAGTGCGGAATTCAAAATTCAAAATTCAAAATTCAAAATTATTACATGTTTACTTATTCAAGGTTTAGTATATAAGAGTTTTGCTCTTTTTGAAAAGTATATTGATTTCCGCCGTGCTGTATTAGTCTCTAGAATCCTTCCCGATTTCCGATTCCCGATTCCCGATTCCCGATTCCCGATTCCCGATTCCCGATTCCCGATTTCCGATTCCCGATTCCCGATTTCCGATTCCCGATTCCCGATTCCCGATTCCCGATTCCCGATTCCCGATTCCCGATTCCCGATTCCCGATTCCCGATTCCCGATTCCTGATTCCCAATTCCCGATTCCCGATTCCCGATTCCCTAGTTCCTAAGTTGCCAACTTCGGCCAAATTTGATGAAACTTATCGAAACAGCTGTCCGGTGGCGACATGGCACATTTGTTCTGTTCTGCCTCCTAGCCCTATGTGGCATCTTAGCCCTATTCCAGCTTCCCCTAGAACTTCGACCAGGAGGTGATACCCCAGAAATTACCATTAGCACCTCCTACGCTGGGGCAGGACCGACGGAAGTAGAAGACCTGATTACTAGACCCATCGAAGAAGCCGTCGAAGAAGTCACAGGAGTTAAAGAAATTACCAGTAGCTCTCGCCCTGGACGCAGTCGGATTTCTCTCGAATTCAATTGGGGAACAGATATTGATGCTCGCTTAGTAGATGTCTTGAGCAAATTACAGCGAGTGTCCTCTCTACCCCCAGAAGCGGGAGACCCCTCTGCTGAAGTGGTCAGTGGTGTTAGCCGTCCCATGATGTGGATTGTCCTAATGCCCAAAGAAGGCTATGATTCTGACCCAGACCATTACCGTGACTTGATTCAAGATGCCATCGTACCCAAGTTACGGCAAGTGGAAGGAGTGGGTCAGATTATTACTCCTGGGGGACGGGAACGGGAAGTGGAGGTGATTGTAGATCCGAAAGCCTTAGCTGACCGCAATCTAACCCTGTCTAATGTAGTGAATACTTTGCGCACTAATAACCGCAATATTCGGGGTGGACCGATGGTAGTGGGAAGACGGGAATACCGAGTCCGCACCGTCAGTCGCTCTGAGGATGTGAAGGAGTTGGAAGGGTTTGTGTTGCGCCGAGACCAATCAGGAACTGTCTATTTGGGGGATGTAGCTGATGTCCGCATTGGTCGCAAGCTAGAAAGTACGGTTCTTGTAGCAAATGACCAACCAACTGCTGGCATTGGTATCGAAAGACGAATTGGTAGCAATGTCCCAGAAATATCTAAGGGGGTCAGAGCAGTACTCAAGGAAATGGAAGCCCAACTGGAACAGCAAGGAGAAGGTGTCGAGTTTTTAATTAACTACGACGAGAATGGCTATATTAACCAATCTATTGCCTTAGTGCAGCAAAATTTGATCATGGGTGCGATACTAGCATCCCTAGTGTTGCTGCTGTTTCTCGGGTCATTGCGCACCGTAGCAGTAATTGCCCTAACTATTCCGACTACTATTATTACCGTCTTTATTGTCTTAGCCTTGCTAGGTCGCTCTCTGAATGTGATCAGTCTGGCAGGATTAGCCTTTGCTGTCGGAATGGTGGTGGATAATGCCATTGTGGTGCTAGAAAATATCTTCACCCACATGCAACGGGGAAAAAATCCGATCCGAGCTGCTATTGACGGCACTCAAGAAGTGTGGTCAGCTATGCTAGCCTCTACTCTGACTACCGTAGCAGTATTTGCTCCCATTGTTTTAGTCACAGGGGAGGCAGGACAGCTCTTCTTTGATATTGGTATTGCTCTATCGACATCGGTATTGTTTTCGCTGTTTGCAGCTCTGACCCTAGTGCCTATGCTATCGGGACTGTTTCTTAATCAAGCGGAGGCGCAACAGATTTTGCAGGGGATGGGGGATTTAGGCAGCCAAGGTTTAGACCCAAAACCATTGCGCCCAAAGCAGCGAAATAGAGGAGCAAAAATCCAAAATGTCCTGGTGCTAGCTGTAGCTAAAACTTCAGCAGTATTTAGAGTATGGCAAGGCAAGCTAGAGAGATTGTTATTAAAAACCGTGCGTTGGTCTGTTGGTGGCAAACGGATCGGAAGGCGTTTGGCTGTGTTGTTGATTCCTGTAGTATTGCTCTTTGTCAGTATTCGGTTACTCCCCCCCATGGATTACCTACCAGAAGGGAACCGTAATTTAATTATGTGGTTAACGGAACCCTTTCCAGGCACCAGTATTCCAGAATTCCTACGGCTATCCCAACCGGCCAGAAAGTTCTTGGCACAGCAGCCGGAAATTGACCGAACCTTGGTATTAGCACGCTCCGGACGCAACGCGATTTTAGTCCGTCTCAAGCCAGAGTTAGCTACCGCTAGGAATCTCGATGACATGGTGAATCGGATGGGAAAGGTAAAGTCTAATTTCCCTGGTTATCGCTTTGTGGTTGCCAGGCGCATTCCCATTTTTCGTAATCCAGGCAAGTCCTATACCGTGCGTGTGGTAGGACAAGACCTGGATCAATTAAACCAGTGGGGTCAGGATATTACTAAGCAATTGCGCCAACTGGACGGTGTGCGCAATGCTCGTTCGAGTTTTGTTACTGGTGCGCCAGAATTACAAGTCATTCCCAATCGGGTGCGACTGGCAGAAGTGGGCTTGTCAGAAGCTGAGTTAGGGAGAATGGTTGAAGCTGCTCTCGGTGGGATTAGAGCCTCAGAATTCGTGGATGGTAAACGGGAACTGGATGTGACCGTTGAATTACAACATACCGTTGTCAAAACCCCAGAGCAGTTGCGTCAGTTAGTGATCTATACTCCCAATGGTCAGCAAGTACAATTGGCTGATGTCGCTGAAGTAGTAGATACCACTGGACCCGATACCATTAACCGAGTAGATTTACAGCGTTCTATTACCCTAACCGTTAGTGTCGAGCGCTCAGCTCCCTTAGGAAAACTAGTTCAACAGACAGAGCAGCAAATTCTCAAACCCTTCCGGAAAACCCTACCTGCTGGCTATCGTGTCGAGTTAGCTGGTTCAGCAGATTTGCTATCAGAAACATTAGTTCAGTTGGGGTCAATCTTTCTTCTGTCTTTACTGATTACCTATCTGCTGCTAGTAGCACTCTACCGTTCTTTTCTCTATCCGATAGTAATTATGGCAACCGTACCGATAGGATTAACCGGAGCCTTGTTGAGTTTGGTGATAGTGAACAGAATTCCTGGTGTAGTGGTACCGCTGGATATGATTACCGGGTTGGGATTTGTGATTCTGACTGGAGTTGTGGTGAATAATGCCATCCTTTTGGTAGACCGAGCTTTGCAATTACAGCGAGAAGGGATAGATTACGATACATCCTTGTATAGAGCTGTATGCGATCGCTTACGACCAATATTCATGTCTGCTGGAACTACAGTACTAGGAATGTTACCGTTAGCAGCAATACCAGGGAAAGGAGCTGAATTATATCAAGGATTAGGGATTACCTTAACTGGGGGATTAGCTTTGTCTACGTTACTAACACCTACAGTAGTTCCAGCATTGATGGGATTATTAGGAGACTTTAGGGGTCAGAAGCCGAAACCTTCTGAGGTAAATCAGAAGGAAGAATCCCGTGAAATGGTTAGAGTGGATTAATCCGGTTACTCGGGAATATCAAGGTTGTTCGCGTAGCGTGGCCAAAGGCCAAGGTTGAAGGTTTAATGTTGAAGGTTGAATGTTGAAAGTTGTGTGGTTGAAGGTTGTTCGCGTAGCGTGGCCAAAGGCCAAGGTTGTTTGGTTGGGGTGCATCTGACTGTCTTGATGGAAAGCGCGGTCTTGGGGAGGCAGTTGCTTAATAATGGAATAATTTTAATAGTTTTGTGGAATAGGCATCTTGCCTGTTCAAGATCTAGTGGAATAGGCATCTTGCCTGTTCAAGATCTAGTGGAATAGGCATCTTGCCTGTTCAAGATCTAGTGGAATAGGCATCTTGCCTGTTCAAGATCT
>NZ_JAAHFV010000306.1:0-7723 GCF_010672755.1 Moorena sp. SIO1F2 | reverse complement strand
CCCTACTCCCTACTCCCTACTCCCTACTCCCTACTCCCTACTCCCTACTCCCTACTCCCTACTCCCTACTCCCTACTCCCTACTCCCTACTCCCTACTCCCTATTCCCTATTCCCTATTTTTAAATAGAATCCCCTCCTGCCTTTTTTGCCTCTTCTATCCAGCTATCAAACAACTCTTGATTATTCTCAACCCATTCTTTAGCATGGCGGCGTATATCTTCTGGAGTGTTCTCACCCTCTTTGATCTTTAGGCTTTCAACGTTAATGTCCTCAGCCGGAATTTGAACTAGTTCAAACCAACGCTTGGCAACTGGGTTAGCTGCCAAAAATTTCTTGTTAGCAAAAATGCGCTGACGATCCACAGCAAATCCGAGATTTTTTCCGTCTACTGAGGTTTCTTTTTCGGTTATATTTTTTTGCAATTCAGGAAGAGATGTAAAGGGAACTTCTAACCAAACTACATCTTGCGTCGGTTTTAATACGGTAGATATCCAGTGAGGATTATAAGCATAATATAAAACACTTTCCCCTTGCTTGTAGCGAGTCATAACATCTGCAAGTAGCACAATGTATTGTCCTCTAGTGTGTTCAACCGTATCTTCTAATCCGTAAGCTTTAAGGTGATGATCGATTACTATTTCGCAAAACCAACCAGGATCACAACCGATTAAATTGGCTTTACCATTGCCATCTGTATCAAATAGTTTCGCAATTTTTGGGTCTTTAAATTGTTCCAGGTTATTAATATTATATTTATCAGCAGTTTTTTTATCGATCTGATAGCCTTGTATCCCATCAGGAGTAAGAACTCCAACTCGCTCTAACTTTTTGGTACCCCCAGCATTTTCAAAGAATTCTTGGTGTCCTCTTTCATAGTTAATAGTACTATAATCTAGGTCGCCATTAGCCACAGACACATAAATAACCGGATAGCTAATTTCTTTCGGTTTTTCTATTTCATAACCAAGTTTTTCCAGACCAATATTGACTATCTCGGTTTGAAACTGTTCCTCGATCCAGTTACTATGGGCAGAACGAACTTTAGTTTTTTTAACAGAGGACGTTGACTCACAGGCAATTGAACCCATTAAGCAAGCGATCAGAGTCATTCCTAACGTAATTTGTCTTACTTGTCGTTTCATGAAATCCTCTCCCAGGGTTTTTATCATGAAGTCTTACCTTCAGTCATAACTATAGCAGTTTTCAATGGGGTGAGGTACCTTCGTCTTGGGTTTTAGGGAGGAGGGAGTAGGGAGTAGGGAGTGTGGGGAGGGTTGGAAGTGTGGGAAGTGTGGGGAGGGGGCGCGGGGAGATGGGGGAGATTTGGATTAAGGGTAATTATCCTGACATCATATAAACCCAAATAATATATTCTAAACTATACTTATATTGCTATAATTTTAAAGTTAATAAAAAAAAACGATGCATCGCTAAAGTTATGCTTACGCTTTTTTTAGGTGTAATTTTTATGATAGCGTTTATCATACCTATGAGGCATACAAAATTTTTGCCCACTTTCCTGTTCCCTGTTCCCTGTTCCCTACTCTCTGCTCCCTGCTCCCTGCTCCCTGCTCCCTGCTCCCTGCTCCCTGCTCCCTGCTACCTAATAAATTAGCCTTCACCAACATCAAACTGGAGATGAAACTCCACTGACTGAATTAGATTTGTAAAAACATGATATCCTATAGGAAAGGTCAGAAAAACACTTATATCACACCCATTATATCTTCTGGCACTGCACCTCAAACAACAAGCAATTCTAATCCCTCATTTCATGGTTGACCAACAAAGAGGAGAGCTAATGAAAGGTACAGTTATCAAAAATCTCAAACTGATCAAAGTTGTTGACGGTGACACCATCAAGATACTCTTGGATAATGAGCAAGAATCAATTCGGTTTGTTTGTCTTGACACAGAGGAAAGTCAGCGCGCTGGCAGTAAACCTATAACCAACGCTGGCATCCTGGCCTCACAATGGGCGAAGGAGTATTTCGGGACAAACGAGGAAGGGATACCCAATCAGGATGTATGGGTGGATCTTGAATTCGACACCAACGATCCCGTGGAGGTTTGCCTGGATAAACATCGGGGCAATTATGGGCGATTGCTCTGCTATATCTACAAAGCCGGAGAGCAGGAGAATTTTAGGCGTTGCTTAATAATAGAATGATTTTAAGAGTTTTGTGGAATGGGCATCTTGCGTGGAACTGGCATCTTGCCAGTTTCAATATATTTTCGGGCGGGCAGGATGCCCACTCTACTTCTATTCAGCGCGAAGATTCAGCAACGCCTACAAATCGGTATTGTGCCGTTAACTATACCGATATAATAATTAAAATTTTACTCTGGTTGCTTTAATGTCCAAAACCTGTTATGATTGATATCATTGCCGGTTTTGGCATTACAATAAAATCTAGTATAGCCGTCGATAATATATCCAATTTTAGCGTTTTTACTAGTAATAATAAATTTTCCCTAATCCCTACTCCCTAATCCCTACTCCCTACTCCCCACTCCCTATGAAAGATACAGAAACAACCCTGACTAAAGCCCTTGCTATAATTATAAACTATTTAGACGGTAATTTGGAAACCGATTCCAAAGTCGTTAATTATCAAACCGCTAATGATCTTAAGGAAAAACTCGATTTAACCTTACCCGATGAGGGAGTAGCGTTAGAAGCCTTGATTCCTATAGTAGAATCTTACCTGAACTATAGCGTTAGAACCGGTAGCACTCAATTTTTTAATCTACTTTTTAGTGGGTCTAGTATTCCGGGAATCATAGCCGAGATGGTGACCAGTGCCACAAATACTACCATGCACACCTATGATGTCGCCCCAGTAGCCACCCTGATGGAAATAGAATTGATTAAAAAATTGACCAGTTTAGTGGGCTTTAATCAAGGTGAAGGGTTGATGGTAACTGGAGGAAGTAATGCTAATCTGATCGGAATGCTTTGTGGACGACATCACGTTTTACCGGACGCTAAATTGCAGGGATTGGGTCATCATCAGTTAGTCGCCTTTGTTTCCGATCAAGCTCATTATTCCTATTTAAAAGCTGCGAATTTGTTAGGGATTGGCATCAAAAATTTAGTCAAGGTTAAGTCTGATGTTGATGGCAAAATGATTCCCGAAGCACTAGACGCTGCCATTCAACAGAGCTTATCAGAAGAAAAAACGCCGTTCTTTGTGGGTGCAACTGCGGGAACAACTGTTTTAGGCGCTTTCGATCCCTTACCGACCCTTGCCGAAATTACCAGGAAATATGGATTGTGGCTGCATGTGGATGCGGCTTGGGGTGGGCCGGTTTTATTTAGTGAAAAACACCAGCATTTGTTAGCAGGAAGTGAGTTAGTTGATTCGTTTACTTGGGATGGTCATAAGTTAATGGGAGTTCCTTTAATTTGTTCGGCTATTTTAGTAAAACAAAAAGGAATATTGTCAGAAGCTTGCTCTGGAGGAGGTACCGATTATCTATTCCATGATGATGAAAATAATTTCTATAATTTAGGGACTAAGTCGTTACAATGTGGTCGGAGAGTAGATGCCCTAAAATTATGGCTGTGTTGGAAATACTATGGCCAAAAAGGTTATGAGCAGCTGGTCAATCATTTATTTTATCTAGCTAATTATGCCACCGAGTATATCCGCCGTTGCGATAATTTAGAATTAATCGCTGAACCACAATTTTTGAATATTTGTTTCCGTTATCTCCCCAAAGATAAACAGCTTGATTCTAGTGCGTTAGACCAGCTGAATCTAGACATACGCAACCGATTATTTCATTCTGGCACAGCTTTTGTAAACTATGCTCATTATCAAGGTCTGGTTATGATTCGGTTAATCCTGGCTAACCCTGAACTGCAAAAAGCCGATCTAGATACGTTTTTCCATAATTTACTTGATGCTGGTAAACTATGTGAAGCTGTTAAAGGATAGAAGAAATCATGAAAGATAGCAAAGAGTTTTACGAAGGGATGGGATTAAAATTTCTGGATCCTCAAAATCAGACGGAAGGAATCAGGGAGTATATGGAGTTAGAGGATGACTTTATACTGAAAACCTTTAAAGGGGTGGATAGTGTTCTGGATGTAGGATGTGGTGAAGGACGTTATATTCGTAAGCTTGCCCCCATTGTAGGAAAGATCACAGGAATTGATTTTTCAGAACAGCTTGTAGCCTTAGCTAAAGACTCCACTTCTACCTTTAATAATGTAACCATTTTAAACGGAAGAGCAGAACATTTAACAACTCTTGTTCAAGAAACTTTTACTTACGGGTTACTGGCATGGAATACCATTGGAAATATTCCTCAACAACTTCATAAAGCTATTTTCGATAACCTGGCAAAAGTAGTAGATAAAAAGGTATTTATATCTACGTTTAAATGTAACCAAGAGGTAATGGATGAGCGCTTACGCTATTATGACAAAACAGGTTTTAAGGTAGAAAGTATTGATGGCAATCAAGTCATTTTAGAAGGGGGATTGCATCATGCTAATGCTTATTCGTTCAGCTATTTCCAGGAATTGCTTGAATCGGCAGGATTTTCTATGGAAACTCATGATTTGGGCTTCGTTGGTGTGATGATTGAAGGAACGAAAAAATAAGTTTACTGAATGAGATTTTCCCCACCTTGAGGAAAATCTCAACAATCACAACAGGGCTTTATTCAGATTTAACGTCATAGGCATCAACGGTAGCCTCCCCATGGGAAGCACGCCCGGCAAGCGCCCCCAAAGGTGCTGCGTGCCTGTTTTTATTGGGCCACTGACTGCTCTGAATTGTCCTTGCCCAGTGCTCGCAGGACAAAAATGTGGTGGCGTACTTCCTGGTTGGTTTCAATCCCCACAAATAAGTGCTCATGTACCACCTCAGCCACCCCTGTGGTAACTAGTCGGCTGACCTCAGCAGTGTATTCACTCTCGGCTTCCCGCATTGACATGACTACCAGTCCGCCATCCTTTGTGACCCGGATGAACTCTTCCAAGGCTGGTTGTGCTCGAATCTGGCTTGCTGAAAGCCCTCCAACACACAGCACACCATCGTACTGACGGTCGGGTATGGGCAAGGGTTGATTAGCATCTTCTACATGATACTTACGGTAGAGTTCCCGGCGACGCGCCTCGAACAACATCTCGGTGGAAACGTCCATTGCCTCTAGGTTGGTGAGGCCATGATTACGCATCAGCAGCAAGGCATTCTTCCCTGTACCAGCCGCCACATCTAAGATTCGTGGTTCATCGGTTTGCACCAGTTTACCGAGATATTGCGCCAAAATCTCAGTGGCAATAGCTGGGATTTTGTAGCCAGCTTGATTTACGTCCTGTTCATAGCGGAATGCCCATTCCTGGTAACCAGCCTGATTGTCATCTTTCTTGAGGTAGTGCTCGATATTACTGATGGCTTCTTTGACATCCCCTGTTTCCCCTACATAACGCTCTGTCCGCAGATAAGGGTCGTGAGCCACCACCCGATGCATTCGGTGTAGCCCTTGGTTGTCTGCCCTAGCCAGGTGCTGCACTCCAAAGTTGTCCGAGATCACCACATCCCCCTTAGTCCAGGAATGGCAAAGAACCTGGTCTGGACGGTTGGCTTCCTCAAAGACGCGGTTCAAAAGTTCCGTACTCTCCTCTTCCGACATTCCTAGCAAGGACACGGTGAAATTCGGGTTTAGATAGAGCAGTGGCACACCTGTGTCGGGATGCTTAATCACTGCGGGATGAATAGCCTGCACGTCATTAGTCACATCATCCGGTCGGTTGACCTGGACATAACCCTTCTTGAGAGAGTGGAGAGCGCTGATACCATGCAACTGTTCCCTTAGTTCTGGTGACAGATTGCGGTACATTTGGTTAGCACTTTGGAAGCAGATGTCGCCACCACTGGGAGCCAGGATTTCCCCACAGAGTACGCTGGCGCGGGATGGGTTAACTCGCCAACTCATATCTGAGTTGAACAAGAATGAATCCGCTGAAATCCCCGTGTCACCCATGGTTTCGAGAATTTGCACCTTGCCAGCGGTGTCCTTGGCTTCGTTTACTGGGTGGTAGTTTTCAACTTGGCCAAAAAGTTCCGCTAACTTTAACAGGCTGGCGTCAGCTTGGATTGGTTGAGCGCCGACACTGCCTCCGTCAGCAGGAATAATCACTACCCCATTTTCGTAGAGCAGCTCTCGAATGCGATCGCATTGTTCTGGGCAATTAACATCAACGTTCGTCAGCTTGACCCCAAAGGGTTTGAGTTGATGGACTGCAAGAGTGGATAAGGTTTTCATGGATATTTTTTGATGGATATTAGACTGTTTAACTGGTAAGCCGTTATGATACACTCGTGATGCTATGTTCCAGAAAATCAGGCTCAATCTCTTCAGGTTTAAAAACTAAATCAGGTTTGAGGTAGTGTAACGGATAATCTTGGCGCATCCGTTTGTAGCCTCCACTAGTAATATTGAGCACAATGGTCTCCTTTCTACCGATTTTCCCCGCCTCAACCGCTTGAATTAAAGCACCAGTTGCCACACCGGCAGCAGGACTAACATCTATTCCTTCCAATTGCTCAAATAAAACCCTGGCTTTCTCTGATTCGTCATTAGTGACACCATACATTTCTCCCTCAGTATCCGCCAATGCTTCATAAACCCCTCCCGCAATAGAGTAAGCTGGGTTTCGGTTAGTAAGTACCTTAGCAGAAACCTGACTAATGCATTTTTTTGCTTCTATTTCGCTCAAAGCAGTAATTTCTCGACTACCTGCTTTCCAGGCATCGGTCATGGGTGTAAAAGGAATATTTTGACAGAGGTGAAGCTTCATTTTTTTGTTGCCAAATCTGCCATCTGCTAAAAATCTGAGATTTGCTTCGTAAGCTGAAATCCCACCAGTACCTGAACCGACGGCTTGGAAATAGTGATCAGGAATTTCCCCAATGGTGACTGTAGCATCCACAACCGTTAGCCCCATGCCATCCCGTCTGGCTACATTTTTAGCTCCTCCTTCCGGAAAGAAACCCTCTAATTCACTGATGATTTGTCCGATACGAATCGCATCGGAGTAGTCACCATTCCCACCAACAGCGATTAGACGAACACAAGAAGAATCAAACGGCTCCTTTGACCAGATGGCAGATAAATTTTGCTCTGGAATCACCAAGCAAAAGGGGATTTTCAGCTTAGAGCAAACCGTAGCAAAGGCTCGACCCGTATTTCCAGCTGAAGCAACCACAAGGGTTTTGGGGTTATCCTCTGGTATTCTAGCTAGGATGGGGAAAGCTTCTAATTCTTTAAACGAACAAGTCGAAAGATCAGCATCTCGCTCTGGCCAGTAGCCATTGAAACAAATGAAAAGATGATCTAATCCGAGATGGTGAGCCAGATTCTGGCTTTGATACGTAATCGGTTTACCATCTGCCTCTAAGTATCGATCAACCGGTAGCCAATCGATATATCGGAATAAACCTGGGAGATTCTCTTTGACTTCTAGCTTTTCGTTAGCATAGACAGCACGCAGAAGGGATGGCTCATGTTTCTCGTCACAGCAAAGGCGGAAAGGGTCTGGTTCATAGTCTTTTCCACACAAAGTGCAACGGAGGATATATTTGAGTTTAGACTTCATTGTGATTAGTCCTTGGCTACCGAAATATTATAACAGCTAGTTGAAACTACTCCCAGTGTTGATGGCGGACAAGCTCAACTATAATCCTTATATAGTCTGGGTTTTGA
>NZ_JAAHFV010000305.1:0-7778 GCF_010672755.1 Moorena sp. SIO1F2 | reverse complement strand
TGATAGTTTGATGAAAGTTTATAAAAAATAATTGAATCACAATGGGGTATGCCATAGGGGGATCAGGGAGGATTTGGTATGATTAGATCCGTTCGCGTAGCGTGGCCTACGGCCAATAATCCCACGGGGATTAATCGTGGGATGGTTAACTTTGATCCAGGTTAACAGTGGCCTGGTAAGGACTCTCTACCTCTGAGCTACTTTCGACCTCCTGATCTTCCAAGGCACTCGAAGCTGAATCACTGACCTGCTTATCGACTACGGTAGCTGTGACTGTACCAGAGTCTTGGTGCTGGACAACTGCCTTCAGCTTAAGGTAGACATCTGAAGAGTCTGGTGGTGGATGAAATTGGTGAATTGGCTTCTTGTTAAGCTCATAACTTGACCAATCTACATTGTAGCTAGGACTAGCACGGGCTTTGCTCAGAGGCTTTGGGAAGCTTTCTCTGGGCTTGACTGATTTTTCAGGTATTTTGGATGATATGGTATTGGCTGGGGGGGAAGTTTCCTGTTGGCCTGTTGGTGGTGCTTGGAGTGTCTTTGACTCAAGCATCCCTTGCTCTGGTGTAATTTCATCGGAACTAGTACCTAGAGAGGTTTCAGCAACATTGTCTACCCACTGTAAACTTAGTTCTAAGCTCTCGGTTGTGGATCTACTATCGACCGGAGCGGTTAAATTTTGGGGAAATTTACGACAAACCATCCGCTCAAACTCATGATTAAAGCGATATATAGGCTGTCCTCGTCGTAACCAGACTGCCAAAATTTGCTCTACAGATATCGCTTTGTAACGCCCTTGATAAAGTGCCTCAATCACCGCTAGACGCACCCAATTGGCAGGATAGTTCTCAAGCCATAGATTGACTAATTCTTCTACAGTGTAACCCCTGAGCTCAAACCCATAGTGACTGAGCAAGGCAAGGGCATAGGCAATGGCTAAATCTGAGTCATTGGTCATGGGTAAAAGGGTTCAAGGTGGGAAGGTGGTACGATTCCAGGTGGAAAGGTCGCACATGTGGCAAATTATGGAGCCACAGCGGCTTCTGGCAACGTCGCTTGGTAATATAACCTATATCCTGCAACCTGCAACCTACAACCTGCAACCTGCAACCTGCAACCTGTAACCTGCAACCTGCAACCTGTAACCTGTAACCTGCAACCTGCAACCTGCAACCTGTAACCTACAACCTGCAACTAGTTTTGGTAGTGAGTTGGTTGGTCACTGAAATCAGGACTCAGGACTCATGACAACACTATACGGTGAGTTGAACTCAGTGACACGTCCTGTTTTCACCAAGGCCTGATAGATAAATGCGAACGCGCCCCGCGTGGCCTACGGCCAATCGCATCAGCTCGCTTTGCTTCCCGCTTGGGATGCAACAGGGTCGGGTTGGGGTGGTTAACGACAATTTTGGCGATGGTAGCGTACGCAACTGCTTCGGTAGCATAAGCAGGAATATCCTTCCAATCTTCGTAAATTTTGGAAATGTCAGAAGACTCTTTCACTGACTTGTCTACAGTTTTGGCTAAAGACAGCCCATTGACTAGAGAGGCAATCAAATCAACACGCCGCAAGGTCTGCTGAGGATGGAAGGTTTGGTCGGGGTATCCCGAGAGAAAGCCACCACGATAGGATTGGTTGATAGCTGGTAATGCCCAGAAATTCAGGGGGACATCAATAAATTGGGTAGCTGGACGGATCGGATTGGGGTCAAACACTTTCACCAGTAGGGCAGCGTACTCAGCCCGAGTTAGAGGGGCATCTGGTTGAAAGCTGCCATCTACAAAGCCACTAATCAGGTTTAGACTACCGAGGCGGCGAATAAAATCTTCTGCCCAGTGTCCAGGTATATCCCTGAAGGAGGTAATGTAAGGGTTAGGGTTAACAATATAAGGAGATGCGAACGCGCCCCGCGTGGCCTACGGCCAATCGCATCTGCAGAGCCTGTTGCTACCAATGCCTGGTAAATCAATGCTACCACCTCAGCACGGGTAATCGGCCTCATGGGATTGAGCTGATGGGGTTCGGGATAATTTACTACCATTCGTCTTTGAGTTGCTGTGGCTACCGCTTGGGTAGCATAGCTGGGAATCTGAACGCGATCGCGATAAAACCCGAGTTCCCTAGACTCACCACCTGTTAACCCCAAACCCTTGACTAGGGATACCAGACCTTGAACTCTGGTCAGATTTTGCTGGGGGCAAGTCGCTGATGGCAATCCCATAACCAGTCTTTTGACAAACATTGCCTCGCACTTCCCCTTTGGCATTACGCACCAGAAAGATGCCACTGGAAGCGTTAGCGTACAATACATTATCCAGAATCATGGGTTTGGCTGTGCCAGTAACAAATATCCCTTCACGACCACAGCGAGTAAAGGTATTATTGGCAATAATCGGTGAGGTAGATTCAATCCAGACCGCTGTCCCCAATTTTTCCTGATTAGTAACCGTTACTCCTCTTAATTGAGCCTTGGAATCTAAACGGATGGTAATATTTTGACGATTAAACGTCGGGCTGACATAGTTCCCACTGCCGGAAATCACAATATTCTTACCCTTGGTCGGTTCATTGCCAAGAACCATCACTCCCTTAGGAATAACGAGGGGAAAAACTTCGACCCTAGCAGCATTATAGGTACCAGCTGCTAAGTGAATGGTAGTTCCAGCAGTGGCAATAGAAAGTGCCTTAGTCAAGGTTTTAAACGGAACACTATCACCAGTATCGCTATCCTTACCAGTGACTGGGTTAACGTAAATAGTAGATTTAACCATATTAGTCAGTAAATGGCAATTAACACATAATACTTAACACGTAAGATTTAACACGTAAGATTTAACACTTAAGATTTAATACTTAAGATTTAATACCTAATACTTAACAGCTAATACTTAACACGTAATACTTAAAAATATGATAGAAGTAGAGCATCTAAGCAAAATCTATGGCACCACCCCAGCGATAGAGAATGTTACTTTCAGGGTTGAACCAGGAGAAATCCTAGGGTTCCTTGGACCGAATGGTGCAGGGAAAACCACTACCATGCGAATTTTGGCAGGCTATTTACCAGCAACCCATGGTACTGCCCGAATTGCTAATTATGATGTTCATGAAAATTCTATGGCAGTACGACGCCGAATTGGTTATTTACCGGAATTTCCGCCACTGTATCCGGACATGACCGTTGAAGGATTTTTGCACTTTGTTGCCCGTATTAAAGGTGTGGCTACAGGCGATCGCACTACTAAGGTCAAAACTGCCATGGAGCGCTGTAACATAACGAGCAAGGCCAAGCTACTGATCCGCAAGCTTTCTAAGGGCTTCCGTCAACGGGTGGGTATCGCTCAGGCAATTGTACATGACCCACCGGCCATTATTCTAGATGAACCTACAGTTGGTCTTGATCCTCGGCAAATCATTGATGTCCGTAACTTAATTAAGAGCCTTGCTGGTGACCATACTATTATCCTCTCAACCCACATTCTACCAGAAGTGAGTATGACCTGTAGCCGGGTAGCCATTATCAATGAAGGCAAAATTGTAGCAACAGATAGTCCAGACAAGTTACTGGCGGAGTTAACCGGGGGATCAGGTTATGAGTTAGAAATAGATGGTGATGCACAGGAGTTACAGAAATTATTACAAGTTATACCAGGAGTTTGCCTGGTGGAACTGGTTAATGATCAAAATTTACCTGGCGGACGCTCTTTATTCCACATCGTATCAGCACCAGGAGCAGAACCCGCACGGGATATTGCAGCTGTGACTGTGGGAGCTGGTGTAGGCATATACGAAATGCGACGGACTCGCGCTACCCTGGAAGATGTCTTTTTGAAACTAACTACCACCGAAAAACCACTGCCTCAACCCGATCCTGATTTAGAGGAGTCTGATTTACAGGAGTCTCAGGAGTCTGATGAAGGATTAACGATGAAGGATTAACGATGAAGGATGAAAGTTATTTTGAAAACCTTTAACTAAGTAACCTTAAAATAACTAATCCTGAATAACTAATCCTTACCTAACTAACATTCAACCTTCAAACTAACTAAGAGTTAACCTTAAACCTTAAACTAACTAACCTTAAACCTTAAACCTTAAACCTTCAATTTTAAACCTTAAACCCCAAAAATCACCCTTTTTAATAAAATAAATAATGATTATAATTTGGAATATATTAGCAATTTTTAGGAAAGAATTACAGGGCTATTTTGCTTCACCATTCGCTTATGTTATCGCCGGTGTATTTTGGTGGCTGTCTGGCTCCTTTTTTGTAGAAATTCTTTTGGATCAAGAGGGGATTATTAACCAAGTTGCAACGGCAGAACAATTGGGTTTACCGATACCACCAGTGGATGTTGCCTATGTATTTTTGCGTCAATTCTTGGAAGTGATGGGTTCACTGTCGTTATTTGTGTTGCCAATTCTGTCCATGGGACTCTATGCTGAGGAACGCAAGCGCAGGACTTTGGAACTTTTGGCCACTTCTCCACTAACGAATTGGGCTGTAGCCGTGGGTAAACTCTTGGGAGTGGTGACATTTTATAGCTTTATGGTGCTACCCTTACTTGCCTATGAAGCGATCGCATTTAGTGCTACAGACCCCCCGGTTCAACCTGTGCTACCGTTACTAGCCCACGTCGGATTAATTTTACTGGCAGCATCGGTGCTTTCTCTGGGGATGTTCATTTCTTCCCTAACTGATAGCTCAATTTTGTCAGCAATCCTCACCTTTGCGCTAGTTTTAGGACTTTGGGTGATTGATTTGATTGCTAAAAATGTTAGTGGACCCCTTGGGGAAGCCTTAGGTCATTTATCGTTGCTGGAAAATTATAAAAATCTGATTCAGGGTGTTTTGGATACTAGTAGTATAATTCTGTTTTTGAGTTACATCTTTATCGGTATTTTTCTAACTGCTCAGTCTATTGATGCATTGAGATTTCAGCGTTCTTAGTATGTAAGCATATGCTGATATCTGATAACTGATAGCTGATAGCTGATAGCTGAATGCTTTCCTCAAAACCTGACAATTTTTTACAGCAATTTATGACATCGAACTGAGGCTAGTCATTGTCAGTTAAACAACACCAGAAAAAACTGAGACAAAAACTGAGACATTTTGCTCTTGTCTTCCTAGTAGTCTGAGATTATAGAAAGTTCAGGGATATGTAGCTATTGATCTAACACCCCTGACTGGTTGTATCCTGTCCGGTGCTGGGTGATAGTCTTCTTTAGCCCAAATCTGGACAGTTTTATATTTTAGATACAGACATATACAGAAATTCTGTGTATAAGAAAACTGCTGTTTTCTGTCTCACTATCCCCAAAGGAGTAGATTATGAGCTTTCACACTGGAGAGATTGCTGTTCAAACTCGGGCTGGGGTAACCGAAGAAGCTGAGAAACTCAGCTCGATGATTACTCCCGTGATCAAAACTGCTGCTCAGATGCTCCTGACAACCCAACAATTAGCGATCGCTAGTAGTGTGGATACCAATGGCTTGGTTTGGGCATCACTGCTGACTGGTAAACCTGGTTTTGTCCAAGTTTTAGATAATCAAACTGTCGAGATTAACTGTATCCCTATCGATGGGGATCCCTTGTACGAAAACTTGGTGAAAAATGGAGTACTGGGACTTCTGGTGATTGACCTAACTACCCGTAAACGCTTGCGGATGAATGGCTTGGGTAGAGTAGAAGGCAAAGGGCAGATTGTGATGCAGACCACTGAGGTATTTTTCAACTGTCCCAAATACATCCAGCTGCGTCATCTAGAGACTGATATCCCTGAGTCAACGCAGCCTGAAATTCGCAGCTTTGAGGCTTTGACCACAACCGAGCAAGACTGGATTACCCAATCTGATACCTTTTTCATTGCCAGTTTCAATCCAGAAACTGGCGCAGATGCCTCTCATCGGGGTGGATATCCGGGATTTATCCAGGTGATCAGTGATCATCAGCTAGTGTTTCCCGATTATGCTGGCAATAATATGTTTCAAACCCTAGGTAACCTGACAGTGAATCCCCGTGCTGGTCTGCTGTTCATCGATTTTGAGCGAGGCAATACCTTACAACTGACCGGAACAGCCGAGGTGATTTGGGATCAGTCACAATTCACTACCGTTCCAGGAGCGCAACGGTTAGTGGAGTTTCATATTGAGCAGGTCTTAGAGACAACTAATGCTAGCCCTATACGCTGGCGCTTTGGAGAGTATTCTCCCGCTAATCCTGCTGTTAAGAAGGAGAGTCTTACTACTTAACTCTGATTCCTTTTGTTTTGAGAGTGATTAGTCTAATTAGTGGATTATAAGTATAAACACGACGAAAACTAAGTGTAATCACTGAGGCATTAGGATCTAGTGGTTGTTTTAAGGTGATAGAACCTTTAGTTGGTATCCTAGAAGGCATCACTGTTCCATCCCAACTAGAGCCTGAATAACCTCTATAAGTATTTCCTAAATTATCAACGGCGATAAAATCGGAAAATCTGCTATCTTTATTAGTGTAATTATAAGCTTTAAAATAAATTTTTAATTGGCCATTTTTCCACTTTTCTAGTTTCTCGACAACGAAGCGAGCGCCATTAACTTTTGGGGATGACCAATAATTTATAAAAACTTGAGGTATTTCGTTTTGCCATTCAGCAATTAATCGTTGTGCTTCTTGATAAGATGGCGTAGCGTTATGAATCCGTTTTGCGATGGATATTGCTTGACTATACTGTCGCTGATTAGCATAGTGATTTGCCTTGATGATCAGCTTTTCTCCTTGTATTTCTAATTCAGCAGCTAGTCTTTCTAATTCAGCATATTTTAGTTTTGTTTCAGCAGTTTTAATAATTTGGATTGCTTGGTGCTGGAAACGTTCAGCCTTAACCTGTGCTGCCATTGCTTTGGCTTGTTGCCATTTACGTTTCTTTAGGTCTTGTTGAGCTTTTTTAATTAAATTTTGATCACTTTGCCATTCTTTCCATTGAGTAATTAACGTTTGTGCTTCTTCGTAACTATTACTCTCAGCAGGTATTTTTTTTGCTTCAGTAATTGCTTTATATATAAGTCGAGAGTTATCTACTAGTTTAGTTGCTTTATTTAGTTGTGCTACAGAACAGTCATTTAAGAGGCATATCGATTTTTCATTGATGCTCAAAAACTCCGGAACGTCTTGAGCTAAGTTAATACATTTTTCATAGTCTCCATTTATCAAATGCTGTTGGATTTTACTTACTACTAGTTGCTCAATTTGGTTTAATCCATAGGTAAGACCTAACCCTAAAGTGATTACAGTAACTATAGCATAACTTAGTCGTTTATTCAGGTTCTTTACTTTGAGATTGTTACTAAACTCCGCTAGTACTTTTCTTTGAATTGGCTGTGGGGATGGAACCGATTTAAAAATACGTTCTAGATTGGCAAGACGCTTTTTAGGGTCAGGTTCTACCATCTTGTCTAGGTAGTCAAGAAATTCTTTGCTATAACCTGAAGCTAAATGCCTGAATTTTAGACGATGATTGCTTAAATCAATTAAATTACTAATTTCAGCCGTTTTAATTCCCGTAACCAAACAAATAAGTGTCACTCCTAAACTATAAATATCTGATGCTTTATTGAGGGGTTGATTATATAATTTTTCTGGTGGCATAAATCCAGCTGTGCCAGCCATCGTAGTACTTCCATAAATTGAACCATAGGCAATTTTAGCTAAACCAAAATCAATTAAGTAAACCAGAAAATGTTTTGTTAGATTACAAAATGCGGGTTTACTTAATTGATTTTGGTTTA
>NZ_JAAHFV010000304.1:0-7788 GCF_010672755.1 Moorena sp. SIO1F2 | reverse complement strand
ACTCTGCTATACATTAATAAGATTTAATATATTGTTAAAAAAAAAAAAATACACAATAGCTAGTTGGTTATATATAAAACTATAAAAAAAACTAGTAATTATGATTAATATTCAGAGTTATAATAATTTTTTTATATAAAAACTTAATCAGATATCCAAAACTATGGTATGATTTGTTAATAATATTCTGCAAATTCCCGCCATTTTGGCGTGAAACAAAGTTGGATTAGGTTTTAAATTAAAGTGATCCCATCAGGCTTTGGTGATTCCTTATTTAAAGATTGATTAAATACTTTGTGAAGTTTCAGTAAAGATTTGGTGAAGTTTCAGTGAAAATTACTAGAACTACACGAAATTGAGCACTGATTTAAAAAATTTCTCATAATTGCATCATAAATTACATGATAACCATTTCATTTAAAGTATTAGCTAGGTATTCCTATACCTAGACGGGGCAAGGAACACCATGGTAAAAGATCAGAGTCCATCTATTTCTCATAGAAAAATGCCTAATATCATACAATCAACCATTAACTCAACATTGCTGTTGGGTATACTTACATCACCTGCCGCCGCCTTCTCCCTAAACATCACACCGATTTCTACCTTTTCCACGGGAATCTTCGATGATGGGGCGGCGGAGATATCGACTTTCGATCCACTCAGCCAAAGGTTATTCGTTACCAATGCTAGTAGCAATCAAGTGGATGTCCTGGACTTTGTCGCAGGCAACCTCTCGTTATCCACCACCATTCCCCTGGAATCGTTTGGGGCAACACCAACGAGTATTGCCTCTACCAATGGCTTACTAGCGGTTTCCGTAGCCAATGAAGTGCGAACTGATCCAGGAACAGTGGCTTTCTTTGACACCAACGGTAACTTCAAAACATCGGTCACGGTTGGTGCCTTGCCTGACGCGGTAACCTTTACCCCAGATGGCACAAAGTTACTGGTTGCCAATGAAGGAGAGCCAGCCTTCTCAGAGACTTTAGGTCAGATCCTTAATCCAAAGGGGTCGGTTAGTATTATCGACCTTCTTGACTCGAAGCATCCTACTGTCAGGACTGCAGACTTTAGTTCGTTCTCAAAGCAGTATCTCCAAAACCAGGGAGTTAACCTCTTTGTCGATGCATTGGAAGAACTTGAGGCTTCATCCCAGGAGGAATTCGGTATTGAGGATTTATTCCAGTCTCCGATTACCCCTGATCGGGATCTCCAACCGGAAAACATCACTGTCTCAGACGATGGTAAAACTGCCTGGGTAGCACTCCAGGAAAACAATGCCATTGGTGTTCTCAATCTAGAAACTAATGAGTTCACTAACGTTGTGGGTCTCGGTGTCAAAGATCACAGTCAGCCTAATAATGGCTTAGATACCAGCGATAGAGACGATGCTATCAATATCCAAAACAGGCCAGTGTTTGGGTTATTCCAGCCAGACCAACTTGATGTCTATACCGTTGACGGCATAACTTACTTGGTGACTGCTAACGAAGGCGATTTCCTCCGCATTGAGGGTGACTTAGACGGTGAAGAAGTAAGGTTTTTCCAGGAAGATGATCGGATAGATGACTTAGTCTTAGACCCAACTGCCTTCCCTGATGCGATCGCTTTACAAGAAGATGATGTTCTTGGACGTTTGCAAGTGTCAACGATCAATGGTGACCCTGATGGAGACGGTGACTTTGACGAACTGTTTGCCTTTGGAGGACGCTCCTTCTCAATTTGGAAGGTAATAGAGGATGACTTAGAGCTAGTTTTTGACAGTGGTGATGCTTTTGAACAAATAACTGCTGACCTATTTCCAGATTTCTTCAACGCTGAAGCTGAGGAAAACAACTTTGATACCCGCAGCGACAATAGAGGTCCGGAACCCCAGGGCATAACCGTGGTTGACTTATTCGGTAGCACCTTTGCCTTCATCGGTTTTGAGCAAATTGGTGGCTTCATAGTCTATGACGTTACCGATCCTGAAAATGCATTCTTTGTGGATTACATCAACAACCGCGACTTCCTAGGGGATCCTGAGGCTGGTACAGCAGGGGATCTTGGTCCTGAAGGATTGCTTTTCATCTCAGCAGAGGATAGTCCCAACGACATACCGATGCTAGTTGTTAACAATGAGGTCAGTGGCACAACGACTGTCTATTCAATCGAACAAGTACCAGAACCAAGTTCTCTATTGGGTCTGTTAAACTTTATTGCTTTAGGGTCTATCGCTTGGAAGCGAAAGCTTTCAAAAACATGTAAAGACTCTAGCCTTTAAAGGCAAGGAAGACTGGGGGAATAATATCTCCTCCAGTTTAATCACTTGGTATGCAGGTAAATCGTTAATTATTAATTGTTAATTGTTAATCGTTAATTGTCTATGTAATTATTTAGGTGTAGGGGTTGACAAACTCTGTAACGTGTTAATTTGGCAGCAAAAATCAGCATATTTGGATTGTTTAATACAGTTTGAGTTATGCCACTGTAAAAATGCACAAAATAGCTTCAAAAACAACCCCAAAACTTGAATAATTACATTGTCAATTTTAAATACACACCACAGCCTTTAGTCTAATAAACTTAATCTAAATTTCATCTAAGTTTTATCAAAATTTCATCTAATCAATGTACCAAAACTGTTTTAAATTGGTATTAATCCATCTGCCGATTACTCCCTAAAATAATTTGTGATTGAGGGTACAAAATTAATGAATTGGGTTATGAATTGGATCAAGGCCAAGGAATCTGGGGATTAGCGGCCAACTCGCTAGCCACTGCTGCTGCGCCGTATTGATTCAGATGACTCGGATCAGCAAAATACTGATTTTGGTTTAGCCACTGCCTCCCCATATCGATAAAGATAAATCCTTCACCAGTTTGTTTGAGCATCCACTGCTGTAATTTCTGTTCACGACTCAGACGCACTGGATCTAAATAGTCTTTGGTAAGGGGTAAGTTAAGCACCACTAAAGGAATATTTTGTTTCCTCAAAAAGCTTTTAATAGAATTGACAGCAGTAGTCTGTTTACCAGCAAAACTGAAGGGCTGATAATCGGCATCATATCTCCCTGACACTCGTGGATGGCTCCGATAGTAAATTTTTGGGTTAAAGGTGCCATTCATAGGGAGAAAACCATTAGCATTGATGGCAAAAGTACTATAGCCAGTGTTGGCGGGAGTTGACTGTTTTGAAACCAGTTGCAGGTTGCAGGTTGCAGGGTCTAGGTTGCAGGGTCTAGGTTGCCGATTTGAAGTTAAGGTCGCTGTTGCCCAAAGTCTAGTTTCTGGTGCCCATTTTTGATAAATTTTAGTAGTAACACTGGAAATAGTAGACTCAGAAATAGGTTGGCAAGTATTGGCTGATTCCTTTTGACTTTTAGGAAGTGTGGGGCGATCGCCTGCCAGCAAACGTTTATATCCTTCAGAGGCGACGAGGGATTCATAGGTGCGGTCTACTCGTCCACTATTGAAGGCACGCACCCCATCAGCCCAGATCACTAACCGTGGCAATTGTTCTGGAGTCAGGAGCTGACGAAGTTGGAAGTCAACAAATTGAGCTGTGGCACCATTTACCCCAAAATTGAAAACCTTTAGTTCTCCTTTGCCTAAAATGCCTAAGGATTTTTGGAGTTGCTGAGGATCAAGCCCTTGCAATGCCCGGGAACTACCTACAATTAGAATGTCAGGTCTACCAACGGCAGCAATATAGGATAGATAAAGCCGCAACTGGTGATCAAATATGTCGTTATCAAAACTAGAGAAGGGCAAGGATGACGTGGTTGCTACTGCTTCAAGGTACGCTAACTCTAGGTTCTTGATATATTCAGCAATTTTTTTTTGAGCAAAAATCCGTTTAGGACTGTCTGCTGGGATAGCTTGCAAATCCTCAATGGCTTGAATCCACTCATTGATCACAAAATGCCAATCTTCTGTTGATCGAGCTAATTGTGCCATTGCAGTTGCTCTTCGTTCTTTTTTCATACCCTTGGTAATCGGATCAATAGCAGAGCAGGCTGGGGGAGAACCCTGATCGACTACTTGATTGCCAGGGGATACTGCTAGTGAGGGGAGTAGTGTGTTTGCTGCATGGTACAGTGGCGTAGTCTTCCAAAAGCCAGCGGCAAGTAGAAGTGATGCTATGGTAGCGCTACTGTATAGTCTAAACCAGAATTTCGGCATAGTTTCGATGGGGTACCCTCAACTTACTTCAATCAGTTCAAACAGAACTATGTTGACACTCCACCTTCTTAGAAGGAAGAGCATTCTTAGTGAGAGCCAGTCCAATATTATCTATTTTAACACAACTTTGATCCCAATATATTAACAGGGTTTGCTCAGCTCATTCTATCTATAATTATCTATTATTAGGATAATGGTGTTTAGTTAAACCGTTCTCCTTCAGGCAATTTATAGTAAGATATTTTTTAGGTTTCACCAGATACTTGAATTAAAACAGTTCTGTCTCTAGGTCCATCTAATTCAACGAATAAAACCGATTGGTAGGTGCCCAAAGCTAATTGGCCATCAATAATAGGAATATATTCGCTGTTGTTTAGCATCATTGCCATTAGGTGAGAGTGGGCATTGATCGGCTCATCAGGAGGTACAATCCTTAAATGCAGGTCATTATGAAGATATTTACCATCTTTAGGGGCTAGCTTGTTTAGATGGACTTTGATATCTTCGAGTAATCGTTCTTCATATTCATTAATGGCTAACGCAGTAGTTGTATGTCTGGAAAAGACTAAAGCATGACCGTTTTTAACCCCAGTAACCTCTAGTAATTTGCTGATGTAATCGGTGATATTGTAGATAGCAATAGGTTCGTGGGTTTTAAGTTCGATTATTTCACTCTTGACCAGCATGACTGCACACCAATAAACTAATAACGTTGACAATTAAACTAAATTACCAGAAATTTTTGAAGATGAAAGAGCAATTGCTCCGTTGGCTTAACCAAATTTTAATGCTCGATGTTTTTCTAGTCTTATTGAGCTTTCTTTGGTTTGCGATCGCATTGGTTGGTCGTTCGGTTGGTATTCCCTTGGGACTGGAACTATGGTACAGCCTTTGGGAACCAGTATTTACTCCCGCCATTGGCGTGCTGATGGCTGGGGCAATTGTGAGTGGGTTAATTAACCAGATTTCTAAGCGTTTGACGTCGAATTGAGTAGATAAGTGCGTAAGTGTCTTATAGCACTAAGCATTAAGGTGTTTGACATTGATAAAAGCTCAAAAGCTAATGCAGGTCAACTTTTGCCTCTTGCCTCTTGCCTCTTGCCCTTGTGCGTAGCGCTATAATCCTTGATCCTTGATGGTTTATCCTGAATCCTTGATACTTTATTTCAGACTTTTTCTAGGAAAGAGCCATGTTGCTTAAAGCTTTGTTGGTCTTAACCATGATTGTCATAGTCGGTTTGGCGAACCCAAGCACTGCCCAAGCCGCTGACTACCCCAGTCTTTGGGATACATTAGCAGAACTAAAGTCCCATGAGTTTGTGGATTTAACCCATACCTTTCATCCCCAGATTCCCCACTGGCCAGGCTTTGATCCTGAAAAACGCACCACAACCTACTACTACGATGAGATGATTGGCACCAAGGGCTCTGGATTTTTGGTACAGCGCTATAATCTTCCTGGTCAGTGGGGTACCCACGTTGATCCGCCAGCTCATTTCGTCAGGGGTAAACGGTTTCAGGATGAAATCCCGGTTAGTGAAATGGTGCTACCCCTGGTGGTAATCGATGTCAGCGACAAGGTGATTCAGAACCCTGACTATCAAATTACCCTGGAAGATGTACGAGCTTGGGAACAGAAATACGGTTTGGTGCCAGAAGGGGCATTTGTCGCAATGCGTACGGATTGGTCTAAAGCTTGGCCTAGTATGACCAAAATGCGTAATGCTGACGCTAATGGTATTGCCCATTATCCTGGCTGGAGTGCTGAAGTACTGAAATATCTGTACGAAGAACGCTACATTACTGCTTCCGGTCATGAACCAACTGATACTGACCCTGGAATTGCCACTAGCCAAGGGGACTATTCCCTAGAAAATTATATTCTCAGCCAAGACAAGTATCAGATAGAGTTGCTGACTAACTTGGATCAGGTGCCGGAGTATGGTGCGATCGCAATAGTAACGTTTCCTAAGCCCCTCAAAGGTTCTGGTTTCCCAGCAAGGGTCTTCGCAATTATTCCCTAGTAAGGCAAGAGGCAAGAGGCAAGAGGCAAGAGGCAAGAGGCAAGAAATTATATAGGAATTTTTGGTGGCGATGCAGCGCGGTCTTGAGGAACTGCGGTGGTTTCCCCCATTCGCGCTTTGCATCAAGACAAGGTCAAAAACTCTAAGCCCTATATATATTTAGGAAGCTTTGGTAGATTCATGTTCTTGATGCAGCGCGGTAAAATAATTCTATGGGAAGAGATTATTGGTGACAATTTAAGTTTGTTTGCTATTTGTAAATCATGTTGTTACAAAATATTACTAAATCTCAAAGTGAAGGACACACTAGCCTGAGCTTGGTGTATCTTTAGCCTAACAGTGAGACAGTCGGACTATTGAGTGAACCCAAAATAGCCATACCGCAGAAATTCGCTTGGTGCTGCCCCTATTGAGACGCAGCTGCCAAGTTATTGAACAGCTCAAAGATTCTCTAGAGCGGAAAACAGAAATTAATCGGAGAAAACATGAATATATTTTCCAACCCCTTAAAGTTAAAGTTTATAGGGGTATCTTTGTTGGTAAATCAATTATTGTTGATGGTGTCGTCTATAGCACTAGCTTACGATAATAATGTAGACTCAGAAAAATTGCAAGTTATCAAATTAGAACCAGGTATGCAAGTTACCATAAACTATAAACTTGGAATGCCTGGGGGGAATAAGCTAGAAGAGCAAGCTTTTTCAGTTTATAAGCTTTCATCATCTGATAAGTCTGATGGTGATGATGCAGTTCGTCTTTGGCGTAGGAGTGATGAGATGAATTACATTCCATTCTACTATTCTAATGACGAGGATAAACCAAACTATTTAGCCATTGCCTATCATTCTTGGTCACCAAGTGGCTCAAGGTGGTTTAATTTAGCTGCGACAAGCAAAAAATTAGTTGGACAAGAAGGGAATAAAAAAACTATCCATATTAGCTATCCCAAAGGTGGAGCAGCGAATCCTTCCCTCACGATAACCCTCGAAAGGGATCCACTCAAAATATATTAATGGGGCTGAGAGGGTTAAAGTCTCAGCAATCCGAATGTACTCAAATTGGCTGCAGGGTAAGCGCAAGAAAAAATTGCCCATAATGTGGATTGGGTGGATATCGGTTGATCGTGGCTCGAAACCCCTATAATCTCGTAGAACTGTATTCGCAATAGAATTAATTTGTTGAGAATGGCGCGGTTTTTTTATCAATAAGCCTAGGCTTATTGATTCTTGCGCTTACCCTGAAATTGGCTGCGGGCAAACTGTATGTTTTTAGGTTCTTGCCGACGAGTTGGCAAGTCCTTTGCCTGTCTGAGTACGGGTAATAACTTTTTGAATACCCTTAAAGAACAACTCAGCCAAAAAAGTCAAGAATCTTTTTCCTTAACTTGTCACCAATGGAAGATGTTATCTGCCGAGAGACAGATCTAACCTAAGAGCAGTAGCTCGATTGCTCAATTTAGAGGACACAAAGGTCAATAACTCACCGCTAAGTCTTTTCAGACTATAGCGGGAGCTTGTTAAAAGCTCATAATTGACCAGTCTAAGTTCTCAGAGAACTACGTTATTTTTGAGTGTTCAAGTTCCTACCTGGGGATGCG
>NZ_JAAHFV010000303.1:0-7804 GCF_010672755.1 Moorena sp. SIO1F2 | reverse complement strand
TGGCAATTGTCACCGCATCCCATTTCTCTTAGGTGAAGTCGTTGCTCACAGGCGACTTCACCTAAGAGAAATGGGATGCGGTGACAATTGCCTCCACAACCAAATTTATAGTGAAAAAAATCGGTCTATTATCAGAGTGGGAGAGTTTGAGAGGGAAAAGAATACCCCGTCCTATTAGGTCTTAAAGTTACCGTAAGGATAGTGGAGCCTTTATGGTTAGTCGGCTATTCATAAAAGGGTTAAAACTTTTTGATTAAGGCTCCACTATCCTAAGGTTTCGTCTCTGAGGATGAATTTTTCCTCTCAAATAGTGTTAATATAAAAAGTAAGGGTCTCAAAAACTGGGTATTGACCCTACTCAGCTACCGACCGTGCGGGGGAAAGTTACGCCCAGGTCGATAACAGCCAATTAGGTTGTGCAAAGGATACCCCATTCCTGCGACGGATGGGGAAGTTCAATGGTCAATCTACCGATTCTAAAGGTGCGCTTGACCTTGGCGAATTAAATTCGCCAGGGGTCGCACCTTTAGGTATTGTAGGGATTGACACCTGTGGTAGGTGTATTTTTTCAACTGTTGGAGTGTAACCCAGCCATTGTAGGGACTGTTGGGCAAACTGTTGAGGACAACCGCTGACCCCAAAGCGAGTTGGTCTTGCCTCACCAGTATTCTTCCCTCCAATTAAATCCAGTTCTTGAGCAGCAGCAGCAACAACGTATTTCGCTGGGTCTACCAATTTAACGTCTGGGGGTAATATTTCCCGCAGGATCGGTTCTAGATGGGGATAATGAGTACAGCCATAAACTAGGGTATCGATTTGGGCTGCTAGCAAAGGTTCTAGGTACTGCCGTGCTACCGCTGTAGTGTAGGGTTCGCACAAGCGATTTTCCTCCACTAATGGCACAAACTCCGGACAACCCACTTGCCAGACCTGAGCCGTTGGTTCAACCTCCAAAATAGCATTTCGATAAGCATTGCTGGCAGCCGTAGCTGGTGTAGCAATCACCCCAACGCGACGACCTTGGTGGACTGCCGCACGGGCACCCGGTAGAATCAGCCCCAGAATTGGGATGTCAAACTCACTACGCAGAGTTTCCAATGCCAGAGCCGAACTGGTATTGCAGGCCATCACCACCATTTTGACCTCCTGTTGCACCATCCAGCTGAGAATCTCGAAGCCGAACTGCACGATTTCATCCGCAGACCTGGTACCGTAGGGTAGCCGTGCTGTGTCAGCAAAGTAAACAATTGATTCGGATGGTAGTTGTTTGTATAGTTCCCTCAGAACAGTCAGACCCCCCACACCACTGTCGAAAATCCCGATGGGACGACTCTGGGGTTGAGTTCGAGAGATCAAAATTGGGTTATTGATCATTGGTTAAGAATTGGCACCTACCCACCCAGGGGCAAGAAACAGATTACTTGGGTTCGCTCAAAACAAGAAAATCGTTAGATTATAGGTTAACAATTATCAATTAAGAATTGACACAATATTAGAACTCAACTTAGGTCAATCGATTCTGCCGGATATATAGGAGGATGCCACGAGCGATCGCTCTAGCCATCTGGCTGCGATAGGCGGCAGTTTTCAGTTTAGCTGAGTCTTCATAGCCGGTTAGAAAACCAACTTCTACCAAAACTGCTGGCATGGAGGTTTTCCTGAGCACATAAAACCTCGCCCGTCGGGTACGTCGGTCACTAACATCCACGCTCCGCAAGATAGTGTAGTGGATGGTTTGGGCAAGACTCTGACCAGTAGAGTAGTAGTAAGTCTCTAATCCATTCACATCCGGTCGCTTACCCCCGATAGCATTGGCGTGGATGCTTACAAATAAATCAGCATCAGTCCGTTCTGCCACTTGAACTCGTCCATTCAGACTGATGAATCGGTCATCTGAGCGGGTCATGACAACCTGAATCCCCTGTTTTTCCAACAGCGCTTCCACCTGTCGGGAAATCGACAAATTAACATCCTTCTCTTGTATACCCCCAAGCCCAATAGCACCAGGGTCTTTGCCACCGTGTCCGGCATCAATGACCACTACCAGGCGCTCTTTGGGAACCCGACGTCTGGGAATTGGTGGGCGAGTCCGGTTAGGCGGTGGCACAGGAATCGAGTTAGGCGGTGGCACAGGAATCGAGCGGGGGGGTATCCTGGTTGGCCTGCGTGATATCAATGGTCTCAGTTGCAGAGCCAACAGCTGATCATTGAGCTGATTGAGGCTACCAATCCGGGTACCGTTTGATGGCTGTACCAAAATCAGCACCGTGTTTTTGTCCTCCTGCCGCACCATCACTTCTGATACGGGACTAGTGCTATTAAGTTGAGGGCCACTGAACTTCTCAGCTAGTTTGGCATTCGGTATAGTAATTTGGTAAGCCTTTGAACGAGGATCCCATTTGCTAGTGGCTCTGACCCGTTGGTTAGCTTTAATCAACAGCTGAGTCTGATTGCTAGCCAATTCCACTGACCCAATGGTGGCTAACTTACCGGTATTAGCCGAGCCACGGGATTGAATCGGTTTCGTTGGCACTTTGGATGTTGGTCCATTATCTAACCTTTGAGCCGGGACACCCCTAGGGAAAATCAACACCCCCCCCAATCTTTCACTGAACGATGCTAGCCAATCAGGGCTGTCACTATCCACATTCAGGGTCATCCGGACAATCGGTGGGGACTCTTTTTTCTTTTCAAACTCGATTTTGCTAACCCCGTAGCGATTTACCTCCAAATCTTCCCCTAACAGACTCTCGGCAATCGTAACCCCTTCTAGGTCGATGTTAATGCGGCGGTTATTGCGACTTCGTTCGATTTGAATGATGGGTTTCCCACCATCGGTACTGACAAAAAATCCATTTCTATTGATCTGAAAGCCTTGTCGGCGAATCCCCGGATTGGATCTCGGAATAGTTGGATTGGATCTCGGAATAGTTGGCCGTGGTGGAGGGGATTGAGTGCGGGTCGGTGGCTCAGCCGGTGGTATAGATGGCGGTGCTGGGTTAGGCAGAACCGGCAGTGACCCTCGATAAGGCTGAGGTAATTGTACAGTCCACTGATTGGGGCTAATACCCCGAAATTTTACCTGCTGGGGGTCTATAGTGTAACCAGGAGCCAATTCAACCACAATCCGAGTGGTTTGTCTCTCAAATTGACCCACTCGCACTTCTCGAATCGCCCCGCTTAGACGCTGATTTGTTGATGGACCTCCGACGTTAATTCCTGGTAAATCAATGACTAACCGGGTAGGATTAGAAATGAGTTGGGCTGTGGGTTGTACACCCACATCAGTCGTAAATTCCAGGCGATTCTGATTGCGATCATATTGCCAAAATAGTAGTTCACGGGCTTGAGCCGCCAATGAAAATAGAGAAAATGTCAAAGAGCTGGAGAGTAGCAGTAGCCAGCGAAACCTCACAATTCTTACTCCTGTATCATGTATCTTAGGTAATTGGTTATAGCAATTGGTTATAGCAATTGGTTATACCAGCTGTTAGCGGTTAAGTATTAGACCCCAACAGCTGCCTAGAGTAGGCTATAGTTAACCGCTAATCCCTAACCGCTCACGATGAATACCCCTAATTAATAGCCCAGTCAAGCAATGTCTAGTCTGTCAGATGAATCAGATGAATCAGATTAATCTGATTAAAACCGTTAACAGACTCGGACGTAGAGTAGCTTGGTTAAGTTTCAAGAGTTTCAGTATACACGGGTTGCTCTGAATCGAAAATTTGGTTTTAGTTAACACACTTAGCTTTGTCAAATCTTAAAGCATACACAATCAACTAAATTGAACAGGATTCTTCAAGAATCCTGCATCAATAATTGTCTTTAATCAGCCAGCTCAGATACCATTAGAACAAGTCTCAAGACTCTCCAGCTGTTTCCACCTGCTCAGATGGCTCTTGAAAGACCAACCGCAACAAAGGCGGAGCAATAAAAGTCGTTAAGATAACCATCATGATAATCGCTGCTTCAGTTGCTTCTGAAAGAGCACCACTTGCTGAACCAACACCAGCAAAGACTAGCCCCACTTCACCTCTGGGAATCATGCCAACTCCAATAGCCAGACGGTTAATTCCTGATTGACCAAAGACTGTCAATCCTGTGATAACCTTACCAAGAATTGCAACCACAATCAGGAAAGTTGCCAAGATCAAACCCTCGCGATTACTGGGAACTGCTGGGTTAAGCACACTCAAATCAGTTTTGGCTCCCACTGTAACAAAGAAGATCGGCACAAGTATATCTGCCACTGGTAAGACCTGTTCTTCCAATTCTCGACGCTTATCCGTCTCTGCCAAGACTAGCCCAGCAGCAAAGGCTCCCAAAATGGCTTCTAATTGGATAGCTGTGGCAATATAGGACAAGACAAAGGCAAAAATGAGTGCTGTCAGTAATACCTGACCTCGTGTTTTCATTTCCTTGACCAAGGCAACGAAATACGGACCGAGGAAGCGACCGATTAGAATTGCTCCAACTAGGAAGACACCAGCACTAATAATCAAATAGATCACATTAGTGATCACGACTTCCCCAGTTTTTGCCAAACTAGCCACTACAGCCAGGACGATAATTCCTAAGACATCATCGAGTACAGCAGCACCAATGATAATTTGCCCTTCTTTAGAACTGAGCTGTCCAATTTCTGCTAGGACTTTAGCGGTAATCCCGATACTAGTGGCAGTTAGGGCAGCACCAGCGAAAATAGCAGGGACAGCAGAAATATCAAATAGGTAAGCTAAACCAGCAGTACCAGCAGCAAAGGGAACAACCACCCCAACTACAGCTACCACAGCGGCCTGCGGACCAACACGGATCAGTTCTTTGAGGTCAGACTCTAGTCCAATTTCAAATAACAAGATGATCACGCCGAGTTCCGCCAAGACGGAAATCACCTCGCTAGTAGACTGAAATACTGAGTTGGTAGCTTCTGGGGTTAGACCAGCGGTAGTTTGGAGAAAGGTCATCATTACGGAATTGCTAGCCGCACTGCCCCCTTCTGGGAAAACTAGCAGATTTAGGGCAGAAACCCCGACAACTACACCACCGACCAATTCCCCTAATACCGGTGGTAAGTTAATCCGAGCACAAATTTCGCCTCCGAGTTTACTGGCGAAGTAGATCACCACTAGACTCAATAGCACTCCTGCAAGAACCAGTGACCCGTTTTCTGCTTCATTAGCAGTGGCTTCAGTTGCTGTTGCCAATAGGTATGGGAGAGGGTGTTCAGGGGGGAGGAATGGTAAGGGGGTGAGGAGATTCACCCAGGCAGTTGTATCAGCCATGTAGTTGCGAATAAATCATTCATTATACTTTACAAAAATTATGGCAACCCTTGAGCCTCTCAGGTCTAATCAGGGGCTCAAACTAAGCTAGTACTGTGTCAATTTAGTTTTGAGGGTTAGGTGTTAGGTGTTAGGTATTAGGTTACAAGTTAAACAAAAATGCCGTTTGTCAAGCCTTGATTAATAAATATTTATAAAACCTTGGCCAAAAGGTCACGCTACGCGAACAATTGTTTTCTGTAATTAGGATAGGGGTATTTAGCTCCATGGCGTAAGTATGAAGAACAGTTTTTGCCCTAGGTATTGATGATAATGCTTACGCTAGTCTAACTCATGGCTAAGGACCCTTCCCCCGGCAGTAGCGGATCGTCTCTGACAAATTAAGATTTGGAAGCGCTGTAGCATAGTGATCAACTGAAGAACACAGGGCAGGGGAAAAAGCTGATGGCACACTCACACGGGAGAATGCGGGAGCGTGGTAGCCCCGCGATTTTAATCCGGGTCAGAAGTTACAGCAGTCGAAGCCTAGTTTAGGACAGTCACTTTTCCTCAAACCTAGATACAAAGCTAGTTTAACTTCTGACTTCTGACTTCAAACTTCTGACTTCTGCTATACCGCAAGAATAGGGCAGCCTTTATGGTTGGGAGGCTTGGCTGAAAGGGTTAAAACTTTATGATTAAGGCTGCCCTAATAAACAGGTTTCATCTCCGGGAGGAAACGCGACACGGCAGTGCGAGCAATCCCTCGCACTGCCGTGAAAAGTGTATAATAATGAAGTGAGTAAGGACAGACGCCTACGTGACGAAGCGACTCTAGTACCGGAGAAATACCGACCCTGGCCAAAAGGCCACGCTACGCGAACAAAGATGGCATTGCGTTAATCCTCAGGTGCGCTTTCCGTTCGCCGTAGGCGACGCTTTCGGCAAAGCCGACGCTGCGCGAACGCGAACGGCCAATTAAATTCGCCACGGGTCGCACCTCTTGGATCTTTCCATCCACGAATTCGTTCTTTCGATTCCCCACCGAGCTTTGACTGGTACAAACCCACTTTTACCTTCTTTTTCCTTCTGAGCTTTGGATGGTTTCGCCGAAAGCTTAAATCTAATTTTGGTCATAATCTGAGGATAAATTTTCTCTAATTCCTGTGTCAGCTTTTCATCGGTGATATCCGCCGGTCTTGTAAGATGGTAATCTTGGCAATATTGACGGGTTTAGATTTGAAGTAATCAATGTGGTTAGACAACATTTCAATTAATCCCACATCGTCAGACACCGAGGCTTTGGTACAGTGACTAAAAAAAGGGAAACCCAAGGTATCTAATGCTAGATGTCTTTCATTAGTAGCTTTGTAAAAACAAAATCCTTTGGAAGAGATGCTGGCATTGCAGGTGTTTTTCACTGCTTGGGAGTCGATAATCATCAGGGTTGTCCATTGCCCTTTTTTTTTTACTTGCTCACGTACTCGACGATGTAGGATGTCCCTAATTTCTTCGATTACTCCTTGCGTACGCCACTGTTTGTAGTACCAAAACACTGTGGAATAGGGAGGTAAGTCTTTAGGTAAATCACACCAATTACAACCATTCTTGAGTTGGTACAAGATACCATCTAATATCTGCCTCTTACTCCACAATGGTTGTCTAGTTTGCTTCTTTTTGGGCAACAGAGGCTCGATTATTTCCCATTCAAGATCACGCTCGACTACTTGAGTACGGCATTTTTTCCCTATTTTACTCCATTACTGAGATCTCAAATGGGTTCTATACAAAACCGATCACCCATAAAGGCGACCCTCTCTTACGGTAACTTCAAAGGCAGTAACTCTTGCTCAAATAGACTTCGATTTGTACAAACAGTCCCAGTGGTCTGGATTACAGACCATTGTAATGGTTATTCGCACCCGCCATCATAGGAACAAGACTACCCGTGAGGTGATGTTTTACCTCACTTCTTTACCACCCCTCAACACGTCGGGCTTAGCAATCCGACAACACTGGTCCATTGAAAACCAACTGCACGCTCGTATTAGATGTCACCTTTGGGGAGGATGCGACGCGGATTCGTACAGGGCATGCACCACAGAATATGGATTTACTCAAGCGCGCTTAGTCTCAATCTACTCAATCTTGAAACGAGTTATAAACGCAGTACTCGTCAAAAAGTCAAACGAGCCAGTATGGTACCAAGGTATATGCTTAAGGTTTTAAAAGCTTCAATTCCCCTACAGTCTAACTTATCTGAGGCATAATTTTTCGCCGCTGTACCCTGCAGCGTTTACCAATCAGAAGTGGTATCGCCAGAATTGGATGACAGTGGAATTTAGTTTGGTATATCGTTGGCACAGTGCCCTTCCCGAGACTCTGACCTATGACAGCAAGCAAATTCCGATGGTGGATAGCCTCTGGAATAATGAGATGCTGATCAATAAAGGTTTGGGACCATTGTTTGAGGAGACCTGTTCCCAACCAGGCACCAAAATTGGTTTGTTCAACACGGCAGAATTCCTGATACCTGTTGA
>NZ_JAAHFV010000302.1:0-7856 GCF_010672755.1 Moorena sp. SIO1F2 | reverse complement strand
GAATTAAGAATTAAGAATTAAGAATTAAGAATTGGGAATTCAAGAGAATTCGCGAATGCGCAAAGGTAGGATTTTCAAGTCTCAAGTCTCAAGTTTCAAGTCTCAAGTTTCAACTATCTGGCTGGAACAATGCAGATGTCTGCCTTAGAGGTATTACCAGCAGATGCGAGTCACGCAAAGCTTCCGCGCTTTAGGGATTGGCCTATGGCCACGCTACGCGAGTCACGCAAAGCAAATCGGCCATCTCAGGGGAATCGGGAATCGGGAATCGGGAATCGGGAATCGGGAAAGAGAGGGGAGTGTGGGAGGTGTGGGAGGTGTGGGAGGTGTGGGGAGTGATAAAAGTCAGATCAGCTGAAAATGCCATGACTTACCCACTCAGATATGTAAAATATCTGTAATCCTCTTTTCCCCACTGCAAATTGGTATAATTTTCTAAAAATAGCAACATTAAAAACAGTATAAGCTCTTTAACTAGATGTCACCCATGAAAATTGATCATGTTCATTTCTATGTTGAAGATGCTACAGTTTTTTCTGATTGGTTAGTCAACATTATTGGCTTTCAACGGGTCGCTAGTGGCAGTAGTCACCATACCTACACAGAAGTTGTCAAAAGTGGCTCAATCACTTTTGTTATCTCTTCACCTCTGACATCAACAAGTCCTATTGCTGAGTTTTTGCGTCTACATCCTCCTGGGGTGGCTGACATCGCTTTTCTTGTAGAAGACCTCGAAGCAGTGATTGAGAATGCGATCGCTCAAGGAAACCAAGTGGTAAAATTACCTCAGGAGCAATTGCAAAGACAGGGACGGCTAAAGTGGAGTAGAATCACCTCCTGGGGTTCTCTGGTTCATACCCTCGTGGAGCGGGATGGCATCTGTGAGGAATCCTTTTTCCCGGCTCAGTTGAACTGGATCACGAATACTGCTGATGGTAAGGTACCCTCCCTTAGTACAGAGGAAAACCGGGGAAATAACAATCTTCAGACCATGTTCACTACCATTGATCATGTGGTACTTAATGTAGCGGCTGGTGAGTTAGAGCGGGCAGTAAATTGGTATCAACAAGTGCTAGGATTTTGCCCAAAACAAATATTTTATATTAAGACACAACAGTCTGGTTTATACTCTCAGGTCATGGTTAATTCCACTGGTGAGGTGCAGTTGCCGATCAATGAACCAACGTCTGCTAATTCTCAGATTCAAGAATTTCTAGATTTCAATGGTGGAGCAGGAATCCAGCATATTGCTCTTAGAACTAGCAATATAGTAGAAGCGATCGCTCAACTCCGTGGTCGAGGTTTGCCGTTTATTGAAGTTCCTTCCAGCTACTACAGCCAGTTGCGGCAAAGACCAGGCGGCTCTAATTTACCTTTACCAACAGCAGAATGGGAAGAAATTGCTACCAGACAAATTTTAGTAGATTGGCAGCAAGAGTTTCCCCAAGCTTTGTTACTTCAAACCTTCACCCAGCCCATTTTTGGCAAGCCTACGTTCTTTTTTGAAATCATTGAGCGCCGCTTTCAGGCCAAGGGCTTTGGAGAAGGGAATTTTCGTGCTTTGTTTGAAGCCATCGAGCGGGAACAGAACAAGCGAGGAAGTTTATCAACGTAAGCTAATGCGCGTTCAGCTATAAACTTATGCTTAGGTTAATAATGCTCAAGGTTAATTTCTCTACTTGGAGGTATTGACAAAATGCCTTACCTTTTAACTTGTAATCAATGTCAAGTATCCAGTATAATTCTCTGTGTAGTGAGAAACCTTAGTTTTCTAGACCATAAAATCATGGGAAGTAAGAGTAGCAAGGTGTCGTCTAAGTCAAAACTCCGGGCGCGCTCAGTCCTTCAATTTATAGGTTAAACTACAGTAAAATAAGTCGTTTTTAAGGATTTTTTTTAGACTAATAAGCTACTCATATTAAACTGAAAAACCATAAATTTTAATCCAAGGTTACTTGAAAATGTTAACCGCATTACAACAAAGAAAATTAACAACATTATTCAACAATATCGATGCTGATTCAGGTGGAACTCTCAACCAAGATGATTTTCATCTGATTTTGAATAAACTGGCTATTTCACGAGGGCTAAAACCTAATTCTTGGCAATATGCCTATCTGCGTTCTATCTTGGTGTCCATCTGGAATAACTTGAGTTTGGCTGATCAAAACAGGGATGCAGAAATCACCCTTGAGGAATGGTTTAAGTATTACGACAATCTGATTCACTCAGATGCCTATGAACCCCTTATTCATTTGCAATGTGATGTCTTTTTTGCTTTACTTGATGAGGATGACAATGGAGAAATTAGTCAGCAAGAGTATGTAGATTTGGTCAGTGCCTATGGTGTTGATGCTAGTTGGGCAAGGGAAAATTTTTGCAAACTCGATTTGAATAGTGATGGACATATCTCTCAGGAAGAGCTTTTTACCTTGATGGATGAATTTTTACGCAGTGATAACCCAAAATCTCCGGGAAATTACTTTTGGGGTTCCTATTAAATTTTTACGGTATTAATCTGAGATATTTTCCATGGATCGAATTCGACGTTCAGACATTCCAGAATTTTATTGTCCAATAGACGTAGCACTCAATAAAACTGGGTAGACCTCTTGCTATTTCCTTAGTCCTAAACTTCTTACACAAAAAGGGATACCCAGATTATTTACTATATAGCACTACGCATTAAGGTGTTTGACATTCCTAAATTACGAAACTTATTCATAGCTTACTTCTGACTTTTGACTTCTGACTTCTGACGCTAAGCGTAGCGCTATACCACTTGATAAAACCCATTAACTATTTCTTCCAAGGAAACTTGGTACCCATCTCAGTTAGGGCAGAAAATACCAGATACAGGATCAGTAAACCAACAGTAGCTAGAAACAAAACAATATCATTATCCATAAAATTAAGGGAATCGGGAATCGGGAATCGGGAATCGGGAATCGGGAATCGGGGATAATAATTTAGGCCAATATAACCAAAAAATTCGTTGATCTAATTATACTAAATAAAGACTCCCTAGCATTCAGCAGACAGCTGAATGCTTACACCACTAATGAAGCTTCCTGTTCTCCTCAACAGACAGCAATTGGTCAAGCCAACCCTGAAACTCTTTGAGAGAAGCAATAGTAATTCCTTGTCGATGCAAGGTTTTTAACACAGAGACCGACTCAATCTGGTTAATTTTATCAACCAACTCCCTTGGCAAATCCTCAAATCGTACCTGAAGAACTTCCAAAAGAGTCTCTCGACTATTTTGGAGAATGCCTTCTTCTATCCCCTCTTTACGAGCAAGGCGCTCTATACTAGTAACATAGGGCATTGTGCTTTCCTCCTCAAAACGTCTGACTATCTTATAGCAAAGGGAACAGGGAACAGGGAACAGGGAACAGGGAGTAGGGAATAGGGAACTTTTGATCAAAATTCTCTCAATTCATTTAGGAATGCTGAATCAAAGCCCTTCTGGGCCAATAACTATCCAGCCAATTCCTGTTGAACGTGTTTAAAAAACATTGCGATCGCGTTCGCAAAGCGGTTCCAAAGAAACATAGCGAACCGGTTCTCATAATAATAAGGTACACAAGATTGTTTCCCGATTCCCGATTCCCGATTCCCGATTCCCTCCTAAACCCTCAAACGCCTTTCAATCCCATTTTCCCAAACATCACACATCTCCTGAACTGTCATCTCAATCACACACTGACCATTTCCCGCCAGTACTCGTAAACCAGCATTTTCCCCTTGAACAACACCCAGTTGTTGCCAATATCCCTCATCCCCCAACTGTTGCTGTAGATAAGATTCCCAACTTGTTTGCTGTTGAGGACTCACAGACACCAGAATCCGACTCCCCCCCTCACCAAATAGCACTTCATCCCAGCGTAGGTCTAGCGACTCGGAGCTATAGCCTAGAGTAATTTCTGCCCCCAACTTACCTGCGATGCAGGATTCAGCCAAAGCTACCACTAATCCTCCTTCAGCACAGTCATGAGCAGAATTTACCCAACCTTGACCGATACCCTCTCGCGTTACGGTTTGGATACGACGCTCTAAATCAAAATCCACTACTGGTGGCTTACCCGCAACCATACCATGAATCGTTGCCAGATACTCCGAAGCGCCTAATGTAATTTGGGATTTAATTTGGGATTGACTATTTTCCCAGTATTTAGTCCCCAATCCTAATAAATAAATTAAATCCCCTTCAGCTTGCCAACCTTGACCACAGGTTTTAGTAATATCAGCAACTAATCCCACCATCCCCACCACTGGCGTCGGGTAAATCGACTGAGGATTGCCGTCACTATCAATGGTTTCGTTATACAAGGAAACATTCCCCCCAGTCACAGGAGTGCCCATTTCCCGGCAAGCCTCTGCTATTCCTGCACAAGCAGAGGCCAGTTGCCAGTAACCCACAGGCTTTTCAGGAGAACCAAAATTCAGATTATCGGTTACTGCCAAAGGTTCTGCACCCACACAGCTCAGATTCCGTGCTGCTTCTGCTACCACAGCCTTTGCCCCTTCATAGGGGTCAAGATAAACATAACGGGAATTACAATCCACCGTTGCGGCGACACCAGCATTAGAGGTTACAGGTTGAAGGTTAGTAGGTTGAAGGTTAGCAGGTTGAAGGTTGGTTTCAGGTTGAAGGTTAGTTTCAGGTTGAAGGTTAGCCGGTTTAAGGTTAGCAGGTTGAAGGTTAGCAGGTTGTTCGCCTTTGGCGTTCCCGTAGGGTAGGTTAGTTTCGGTTGAACCTTGGCCTTTCGGCCACGCTTCGCGAACAACATTCAACCTGTCAACATTCAACCTTTCAACATTCAACCTTTCAACCTTCAACCCTTGTGGGCGTAACCGAATCACCGCAGCATCAGCATTTCCTGGCAGAATTAAGGTATTGTTTTGGACTTGGTGGTCGTACTGGCGATAAACCCAACGTTTCGACGCAATAGTTGGAGTATCTAGGAGTTGACCTAGGATGTCATTCCAAGTGTGATGCTTGCCGTTAATCTCAATACCTTTAACATTACAGGGAGGGAGGGATTCTCCATCCCATTCCCAAGCCTTCAATGCATAGTCTGGTGGTTCTGTCAATAGCTCCCGCTGATAAATTGGAGTATTATCTGCTAGGGCAGTAGCTGGGATTTCTGCTGCTACCTCTCCTTGGAACAAAATCCTGACCAAAGGTTCCTCGATTACCTTACCTGCTACCACAGCATGGAGTCCCCAACGGTGGAAAATATCAATCAGTTCCTGTTCTCGACCCTTGTGAGCAACAAACAGCATTCGTTCTTGGGATTCCGACAGCAGGTATTCATAAGGCACCATACCGGTTTCTCGCGCTGGCACCAGGTCTAAATCGAACTCAATACCCAAGCCCCCTTTAGCTGCCATTTCTGAAGTCGAACAGGTTATGCCAGCCGCTCCCATATCTTGAGCAGCTACTACTGCACCGGTTTGAAATGCCTCAAGACAGGCTTCAATTAGAGACTTTTCTAGGAACGGGTCCCCCACTTGCACCGCTGGACGGTCATCTAGGGATTGATCCGTAAGTTCCGCACTAGCAAAACTTGCCCCTCCCATCCCATCTCTACCGGTAGTGGACCCGACATAGAGCACAGGATTTCCAACTCCAGAGGCTCCAGAGGTAACAATTTCCGGAGTTTCCATCAGTCCCAGAGCCATGACATTGACTAAGGGATTACCAGTGTATGCCCGGTCAAAGTAAACTTCACCCCCTACAGTAGGGACACCCACGCAATTGCCATAGTGACTGATTCCTGCTACTACCCCATTAAACAATCGTCTAGTGTTGGCATTATCCAAAGTCCCAAAGCGCAGAGAGTTCAAGACCGCAATGGGGCGAGCTCCCATGGTAAAAATATCCCGTAAAATCCCCCCTACTCCGGTAGCAGCTCCTTGAAACGGTTCTACCGCTGAGGGGTGATTGTGGGATTCAATTTTAAAGGCTAGTTGTAGCCCATCACCCAAGTCTACAACACCAGCATTTTCTCCAGGACCAACTAGAATACGTTTGCCTTCTGTGGGAAATTGCTTCAGTAGAGGACGGGAGTTCTTGTAGCAGCAATGTTCCGACCACATCACACCGAACATTCCCAGTTCAGCTTTATTGGGATGACGTCCTAGGCGCTGGACAATTTCTTCATATTCAGAAGGGGTTAAGCCTTCAGCAGCAATCTCTTCTGGGGAAAAGGAGGTCGAGGAATTAGTCGGCATATCACTCTGGCACAAACGGCACAGAGATTATTTTATAGAGTTATTGATATCAATAGCTAGAGTTCTTTGACTCCTTTGGATTTTTGCGTTCGCGAAGCGGTTCCAAAGGAACATCGCGTATCAGCTATCAGCTATCAGCTATCAGCTATCAGTTATCAGTTATCAGCTATCAGTTTATGCGCTACGCGCAGGCTACTTGAGTCGCTATTGGCCAACGGCTGACTGCTGAGCGCTGAGGGCTGACTGCTGACTGCTGAGCGCTGACTGCTGAGCGCTGACTTCTGACTTCTGACTTCTGCTATACCTTACCAATTCCTTAGCCACAATAAAATCACCCACGTGGGTAATGTCTCGGATATATTCCCCGTATTACTCTGTAAGCATAGCTGCAACTTACAATCTTATCACCCCTAAAACCGCAGCTCTATCAATCTATCTATTGGAGGCAAACCCATTATGTCTAGAAATTTTGATCATATAGCCTACTCTGTATCCACCCTAGTTTATCAATACAATTGCTATAGCCCAAACACAATCGAATACGTTTTATTTAATCAAGGACTCCTAGCCGGTCTGGAAAGACAAGCCGAAGCTAGCGACAGTCCAGTTTACCTAGAAGGCTATGAAATAGGACAGACCTATTAAGCTGTTCTCGAGGTTATCCACTTATGGCCCTGCGCGCACTGGGGGGAATGCGCAGAGCAAGTCATGAATCGTAGGGTGGGCAGTGCCTACCAACGCGGTTTGCAAGCTTCATTATCTGTCTGGTGCACTGCCCACCAGAGCAATTAGCCTGCTTTTCCCCAGTCAATCTTCGATCAGACTACGAATTTCTCTAACTTGTTCGATATACTGCCCATCATTCCAAACTGGTACAACTCCTTCGTAAGAAATCGGTTCAACTAAATCAATCCATGAGCGACAGCCTCCGTACTCTTGGTGGTAGGGAGTGATCACAGGCTCAGGTAACTGATAAGTACGCAAAAGCAGTACATATAAAGGTTGACGTGGCTTCCACTTCCAACGCTCACTCACAAATTCTTCATTCCAAATATGATAGGGTAGCAGCGCAGCAACAGTGGATTGCTCCGTTACTGGCAAAATATCAGTAATAGACGCCCAGCTACCAATCCGAACAGTTTCCGGATGCCAACCTGAGGGCACAGGTTTCACAACTCCCCCATAGTCAGGTTTAAGCAAATTAGGCTTTTGATGCTCATAGGTAGGGTAGAGTAAAACCTTGTGGTGAGCCACACTGAAGCAGTTGCCCTGTTCACGAATACCGCCTTTGCGTAACAGCATAATCGTTTTGCCCGCTTCTAAGGCATCAACCGCAACAGCCCATTCTTTGAGGGCATGGGTAGTAGTTGAAAGCATAAATTTAGTAATGGGACTTTTCCAATAACAATAAGAGGTTTGCGTTTTCCTAGGATAGAATGCCAATATTACTCTCAGTAGGGAATAGGGAGTCGGGAGTAGGGAGTAGGGAGTAGGGAGTCGGGAGTCGGGAGTAGGGAGTCGGGAGTAGGGAGTCGGGAGTAGGGAATCGGGAGTAGGGAGTAGGGAGTCGGCAGTGGCCTCCAGAAAATTGAATGTACCATCTGGCCATCTCCCCA
>NZ_JAAHFV010000301.1:0-7863 GCF_010672755.1 Moorena sp. SIO1F2 | reverse complement strand
ATGCTCTTGAGCACAGGTAATCACCAATGCCAGCCCGGATGTATGGGCTTCCATCATAATATTGACTGCTTGAGGTTGAGTCAGACTCGTCACAGTTTCCATCAAGGTTTTAACCACATACTCCATAGAATTGAAGTCATCATTATGGAGCAATACGCGATAGCGAGGCGCGTGTTTACGAACTGTTGAACGCTTCTCAATGGTTTCGACTGACAAAGCTTGTCCCTCTCTATTTTAGGTGTTTACACAAACTCTCCATTATATACTGCCATTAGTCTAACATCAGACAGGTGGCAGGGAGCGCTATGATCAAAAAGTTAACATTACTTAATATTTTACCGTGACTACCCAGGTAATTGCTACCCCTTCTAATACTCCCATCCCTGGAACTTACTGGCAGTGGCGGGGGGAATCTATATATTATGTACAGGCTGGACAGAAGCCATCAGGATACCCACCCTTACTACTAATTCACGGATTTGGGGCATCTACAGACCACTGGCGCAAAAACATTGCTCAATTGAGTCAGGATTTTGAAGTTTGGGCGATTGACTTGTTGGGGTTTGGACGTTCTGCTAAACCAGATGGGGAGTACAGTGGCAATTTGTGGCGAGACCAGTTGGATGATTTTATTACAGAGGTGATTGGTCAACCAGTAGTCTTAGCTGGAAACTCCTTGGGGGGTTATGCAGCTTTGTGTGTGGCGGCACAGCGTCCTAGCTCCGCCGCAGGTTTAGTATTGCTCAATAGTGCTGGACCATTTAGTGATACTCAACCTGCTACTAAGGTCAATCCTGTTAAAAAAGTGCTCAATCAGGTAACCAAATCAATTTTTCTACAACCTTGGGCAAGTTTCCTGTTATTCCAGTACCTGCGGCGACCGTCAATTATTCGCAAAACCCTCCAGAAGGTTTATCTTGACCAGGATGCAGTAACGGAACAGTTAGTAGACGAGATTTATCGCCCGTCTTGTGATCCTGGTGCGGCTCAGGTATTTGCTTCTGTGTTCAAGTCACCCCAAGGGGAAAAAGTCGATGTGTTGTTGGAACAGATGACTTGTCCATTATTAATGCTATGGGGAGAAGGGGATCCTTGGATCAAGAGCAGAGAACGGGGAGCAAAGTTTAGGGAATATTATCCTCAGTTAACGGAATATTATCTACAAGCAGGACACTGTCCCCATGATGAGATACCAGAACAGGTGAATAATCTGATCAGGTCTTGGGTGATCGCTAATCGCTAATCGGTAATCGCTAATCGCTACAAGAATCAAAATTTATAGCACTACGGATTAAGGTTAGCACATTGATACAAGTTGAAAAAGGTGCGACCCGTGGCGAATTTAATTCTTAATACGGAAAGCGCACCTGCGCTGTTGTAGTAAACTTTTGCATGCATGCCTTTTGCCTCTTGCCTTGCCCGTAGCGCTATATTGCCCTATTCATGACTGAGGAACTGACGCAATCAGGATTATGTCAAAGATTAACATAACTTAAACCCCATCAAAAACGCGATCGCTAACATCCCACTCCGATACTAAAAAAAAGACACCAAGTGCTGCCAGCAACCTGAACAAACTCAAAGGGAGACATGTCAATGAAAAGCACAGTAATTAAAATGTGGCTCGGTGCCTCAATTCTTGCCGGTATGAGTGCGATCGCCACTACCCCAGCTGTTGCTGGAAGCCTCACCGGAGCGACCCTAATCGGTAGTGACTACCTCAAGATTGCATCTGACGGTATGTATACCCAGATAGATGACACTGCTAGTTTGTCAACTATCTTGCAAGGTGATGCTAGTGACCCTGGTGGAAACGTAGAGCTATTTGCCAGCAGTGAAACCCTGAGCTTGAGCGACTTTGTTACCCATACCGAAGTCACTAGCCTAACAGGTCAAATCGGTGGTAAGGACATCACCTTGAGCAGTCTGACATTCGCTGACTGGTTTACTGATGTTGGTGGTGGCATCAGATTGGCTCAGAAGTGGTTCAGTGATGCCTTAACTGCAAACGGTCTTGTATCTTTGATTGGGTCAGGTCTAGATAATTTGCTGTATGGACAATTCCTCGCCAATGGAGGATTGCAACGATTTAGTGATCCCAATATTTCCTACGTCAACCAAGATGACACAACAGGCCAAATTACCATTGGGCTAGCAGGTCACTTTAATGCTAGAGATATGTTGGCAGAGATAATTACTCCAGCCTTCGCTGGTTTCCTACCACCTAGTATACAGGCTAGTGAAATGGTCAAGGTTGAATACGATGGGAAAACCCAATACCTTTATGGTTTCGAGGCCACAGATTCTGGGCTGGTCAGCCTTGACGATAATAACGATTACACGTATTCTCACACAGGCAACTACCAACTGGCCTTCGGTGGCTCTCTTCCACCGCATTTATCGAACCCACAAGATGTGCCTGAATCCTCTACAGTGCTTGGTCTAATCGCTTTGGGTGGTTTGTTTACTGCTGGAGGGAAACTGCGAAAATCTCACTGTTAAGCAAAATAGTGAACAATTTTACTGAGAGGGGCGCACCGTTGTGCGCCCCTCTCAGTAATTAAATAATATGAAAAACAAGTAGGTGTAACCCAAAGGGATAAGCTTATAGAGTTAACGACTGCGGATCAGTTTCAATCAACTTCGCCAAGTCTTGCAAGAACGCTGCAGCATCAGTACCATAGATAATCCGGTGGTCACAGGTAATATTCACTTGCATCTGACGCTTTACTCCCATCATGCCGTCAGGGGTAGCTACTACCGTAGGACGGGATGCACCAATGGCCAAAATAGAACCCTGTCCTGGGGGCAAAATCGCATCAAACCGGTCTACACCAAACATTCCTAAATTGGATAGGGTGAAAGTACCGGAATTATATTCCTCTGGCTGCAACTGCTTAGTTCTGGCACGGTCTACTAAATCTTTCCAAGTGCGAGACAGAGAATAAATATCCAGCTGCTCCGCATGGCGCAATACTGGGGTAATCAATCCACCATCAGCCATTGCCACAGCCACCGCTACATTAATGGAACTGTGATACTGAATTCCCCGTTCGGTATAACTAGCATTGACCAAGGGATGCTTCTGCAAGGTAACCGCTACTGCCTTAGCTAGCAGCCCGGTCATGGTAACACCCTTAGGCTTAATTTTTTTGTATAACTTATCTAACTCATCGGTCGTGATGGTGTAACCAACCCTGAAGGTAGGCACTTGCAGGCTGACCATCATATTCCGCACCACTGCATTTTGCAGGGTATTGAACGGCACCACTTCTCCCAGGGGTACAGCCGCAGCAGGTGCTGGCAGAGGCGCTGGCATAGTTGCTGGGATGGGAGTGGGCATTACAGCCGGTGTCGGGGGTGGTGCTGGGGTGGTGGTTACTGGTGCCGGGGGAGTACTCACTTTACCTGCTGCTGCTTCCACATCCTCAGCCACAATCCTGCCATGGGGACCACTTCCTCTCAAGGTATTCAGATCAATCCGTAATTCCTTCGCTAGTTTACGAGCTCGGGGAGAAGCAATAATTCGTCCATTACGGCGGCTGGGAGTATCAGCAATGGCAGCGGGAGCGGTCTGTACCGGTTCTGGGGTTGATGCCGTTGCTTGCTGAGGCGTTGCTGTGTCAGTAGCTGGTGTAGATTGGGCAGCTTGTTGTTTAGCTGCCTCAATTTCCGCTTCCGTTTCCGCAATCAGAGCAATCGGGGCTCCCACCGGAGCAGAGTCACCAGCTGATACCGTGATTGTGGCAAGATAGCCTTCATAGAAGGACTCAACGTCCATATCAGCCTTATCCGACTCAACCACCACCACGGTTTCACCTTTTTCGACTTTGTCTCCGGGAGATTTTTCCCAGGAAACGATTTTGCCTTCGGTCATGGTTGAACTGAGGGCGGGCATGAAAACTTCGTGAATCATGGGGTGGTCTTCTAAATCAATTCTAGAGAGCTAGCAAAAACATTATGCCAGCTTGCATTGTAACTTGAATAAGCCCCAGAAAGCCATCGTACTCTGTAAAGAAACCATGAGGCGGGCTTCCATGGTTTTCTACAATACGGATATCCTGTTTGTCCTTGGGATTAGGGATTAGGGGAGTGGGTAGCTACCAATCACTCTATACATGCTCATGGCTTTTAACTAAAAGCTCTTATCTAGCAAAGGGAGCAGGGAGTAGGGAGTAGGGAGTAGGGAGTAGGGAGTAGGGAACTTTTGATCAAAAATTCCCACAATTCATTATAGGTACCTTTTACTAACCCTTGACGGCTGACAGGGTCAGTCTAATATCTAGTTTAGTATAATCTTAAATTGTATCGATTTTGGTTCCCGAATGAAGGTCACTTCACTAAATCTTTAATTAATAGACTCACACATTGAATAAATGAATAATTTATCCCAAGAGAGGAAACTTATACCTAACAGATAAGGTAAGCCAACATAAGATCACTATTATCATATACTTTGGAACGTAAAATTAGATGGAAAGCGTTAATTAAAACTCTCCAAAAAAATAAAAAAAAAACGATTAAAACGCTAAAATTCAGTAAGTATTTAAGGGTTTAAAAACCATGAAAAAGTTATCAACACTTACGCTCACAGCAGCCTTAGTTACTTTGGTAACAGTAGGTGCTAATCCCGCTCTAGCTGATACATACTTACTGGATTTTGAAAAGGATGATGCTGGTAACCTTCTCCAGGCGGGAACTAAAACAAATATTGGTGAGCAATGGGCAAAATTCGGTGTGCATATAACCAGTAATAAAGGGTCTAATCATCCCTTAAGGTTATTCAACAGCAATTGCGGACCTGATTTTGGGATTACATGCAGCGGTGGAGACGCTGACTTAGCCACGGGACCTTCATTTGGGACGAAGCCACAGGGTAACGTCTTAATTATCAATGAGAACACAAATGAAGAACCTGACGACTGGGCTGGCGGTGGCATCATTTCCTTTGCTTTTGATAAACCCGTTTCTCTCGATTATGTCACCCTTCTAGACATTGATGAGAATCTAAATAATACAAACGGATATCTGGAAGCCTTTCTGAAGGATGGCACAACAGAGAAACAATCACTAACACTTGGGACAGACAACTCCCTATCCACTTACGATTTCAGCTATCTTCCTGAATATTCAGTGACCAAGCTAGATATTAAACTACCAGGAAGTGGTGCGGTCTCTGGCATCAAGTTTCGCGATTTCCCAGATCCCCCTAAGCCTTCTAAGAAAGTTCCCGAACCAACTTCGACATTGGGTCTGTTGATGTTGGGTGCTATGGGTGCAGGGTCAGTGTTCAAGCGCTATAAATAATACCATCAGTAATTAGATGGACTTGGGTTAAGGGAATAATCTGTTTTGTGGAGTGTTAAGTGTTAAGTGTTGACCGTTGAATGTCGAGTTTTGAGCTTTGACTGTTGACTGTCAACAGCCGACAAGTTAGCTTGATTTCTATTGAATGCAAGTTGGTATGAAATGCTTAACAAAAAACTTTCCTTGACCGTGCTTACAGGTATTATCCTAATCCTGAGTGCTTGCAATCTGATTAGCAAACCCCCTGAACCCAAACCAACTGAGTCTCCTGCTAATGTCCAGACCAAGCGAGAAGACTACAAAGCCATTGACCTAGCCAATAAGGCAACACCTGATCAGCTGATTGGTGCCGATCCAAAAGCGATCGCATTATCTACCTTTGGTCAAAACCAATCACTGTTGATTGAAGGAAACTTTGATCAACAGGTCAAGGTAGATTATCCTAAACCTGATCAAGCGGTAGTCACCATCACTCAAACGGGTTTACCGGATGACTCTGTACGTGGCATCCGGTATCGTATTGAGTTATCACCCAAGGAATCAGCCCAAACTGGCAAACAGTGGCAGATCATGTGGGCTGGTCAACAGTTTACCTGTCGAGAGGGTCGGGGTCATCAGGATTGGTCTACGGAATTTTGCCAGTAATCGCTGGCTCAATGGCAAAGGGGTGAAAGACAATACACTTTTAAACACGGATAGACAGATAACCAACTATCTGTCTATCCGTGTCTATTCATCTGGTGTGACCTTTTCCTTAATCTGTAGCTATTAATTCAGCCTTGACATCGTACTAAATATCACCGCGAATTTCTTCGATAACCCCATCCCGCAGCAGAATTTCCACGTTCATCTTTTTGACTAGGTTATCTCCCTCTTCCACCCTGAAGAAGCTTTCTAGCTGACCTTGACTAACTTCCTGGTCGAGTTCGAGGGTTTGGACTTGTTGTAGTTGCTGAAGTTGCTGGTTTTTCTGCTCTAGCAGTTCACTTTTCTTTTGATTGACCTGGGTTTGAATGCTTTCAATTTGTTGCGATACCTGAGGACCAGGAGGATTCACGCTCTGGTTTTTAATCTCAGCGATCGCTTTTTGTCCCTGCAGATCAATCTGTTGCAGTTGGCCGTCGAGTTGGTTGATTTGATTTTGTAGTTGTTGCTGAACCTCTTCCTTCCATCGAGGGGTAACGATGGCTTTGATATTAATTGGCCGTTTCAAGAGTAAGTTCTTATTAGAGTCGTCCATATGCGTTCCACTATGTAAGTTTGAGGGATTGAGAGTGTGACTGGTTATATTGCTCAATAATTCTGAGAAAGAAGATTGAGGTTCAGTCTCAAGGTTCGAGGCCCGCACCTCTAAACCTTCTAACGTTTTAACAGAAACTCGCGGAATTCCCCACCTTCTTTGACGGTGGGGATGGATAGCCGAACGATTGATTATATGCTAATATCAAAATAACTCGCTTAGGTTTACATGGTCAGGCATGGGCTGATGATAGTTGAGCTAGGTGGATAAGAGATGTAGTCAAAGTGCGTGAACGAACTCGACCAGCGTTCGCCACAGCGTTTCGGCTTTCTCCGACGCTACGCGAACTGAAAAGGCAAGCGCAAGATGTCATGAGACATAATCGACTGGAACACCAGTTATAAACCGCGAAAACCAAGCGGCAAAAAAAGAATTACTGCCTGGGGAAGACGGGCGGCTGCCTGTGGACGCTAAGTAAGACCATCACCAGATTCAGTTCTGGACTTTCTATCTGCACGGAAGTACCCAACGTGGCATCAGCGGATGAAACGGGAAATCCTAAAGACGAATAAGACCGTCCTTGTGACGCCAGTTGGAAGCCCCAACTTGAGCGGATCTTGTTGGGGTACTTCACGCAAACATCGCGTCAATGATAGCGCGATAGCGTTCGGTGACTACAGGTCGTCGGATTTTAAAGGTTTGAGTCATCATGCCATTTTCCTGGGAAAACGGCTCTAGAATTAGCCTAAAGGTGCTGATGCGGTCATCTTGCCGATAACCTGGTCGATTTTGGACTTCTCGGTTTAATTCACTCCGGTATAAAGTCTGAACCTCTTTAGTATTTAAATCAACATCTTGAGCGAATACGTCAAGGGGAAGATTTTGAGCCGCTACCCACCCTTGCAAGGCATCTAGATTTGGTACTATTAAAGCACCCAATGCCTTTTGGTCTTGACCCACCAGCATAATCTGGTCAATGTAAGGACTGCGTAGACAAGCATCTTCTATCGGTTGTGGTTCGATATTTTCCCCATTGGTCAGAACTATAGTATCTTTGGCTCTGCCAGTTAGGACTAAATCATTCTGGGGGGTCACCCAACCTAAATCCCCTGTATCAAACCACCGGTCTCGATCAATTGCCTTAGCGGTAGCTTCTGGTTTGTGATAATATTCCTGCATTACCTGTGCTCCCTTTACCGCACACTCAAATCCGGATTGTTGACCCTGAGACTCATCAGCCTTTACCCCAAGGTCAAACAGGCTTGGTGATGGTAAAGGGAGCACAGGTAATGCAGGAATATTATCACAAACCAGAA
>NZ_JAAHFV010000300.1:0-7887 GCF_010672755.1 Moorena sp. SIO1F2 | reverse complement strand
TCTTTCCCTACCCGACCCTCTTCCGTTGAGTAAATTACTGATTAATATGAGGGGTGACACCCCTCATATTAATGGCTATATTTTGATTATGTAGATGCACCCTGATGATCAAGAGAGCTTGAAGACGGCTCTCTTATTTTTTTTTAGGGAAAGGGATCGATGCAGGAGATCTCAAAAGCTGTGTGTACTCATTCAAAAACAACGGAAAACAAACAACGCAAAATAAACAACGCAAAATAAACAACGCAAAACTAGCGAATGCGATTGACCTTTGGTCACGCTTCGCGATCGCATACTCTGTCGGACATGATATTACCAGCAATATTAAATCAATACGTCTTCTACCATAATTTCATTTAAAGTTTTCAATAACTCCCGCTCATTGTAAGGCTTATAAAAATAGGCAGATGCCCCTAAAGTCATGGCTAGTTGGCGATGCTTAGAGCCACTCCGGGAGGTGAGCATAATAATGGGTAAGGTCTTTAAGCTCGGCTCTACTTTGACCCGAGTTAAAAAGCCGTAGCCATCCAGCCGGGGCATTTCGATGTCACAAATAATGGCTTTCACCTCTAATCCCCGAAGCAGTTTTTCTATCCCATCCTGACCATCTTTGGCGTGTTCTACAATATACCCAGCTTTTTCTAACCCCAATGCCAACATCCGGCGCACGTTAATCGAGTCATCAATGATTAAGATGGTGTCTTTGGTACTTGGTTGTATACCGATTGAGGGAGGTTGTTGCTCCACAAATCCCTTTGAGGTGGGGCAATGTTGTGGGGATAAACTCTCTAGGTTAGTGGTGCGCTGACAACTGATTATCCAGCGTAGCATGGCGTTGGCGTCTACCAGAGGAACCACTCGACCGTTGCCGAGAATGGTACAGCCGCTAAATCCATCAGGTAACCCTAGGTTTCCTTCTACTTGACGCACGGTGACTTCTCGCTCTCCCCAGGAGCGGTCTACACACAGGCCGATTAATTGCTCGGCTTGATTGATAATTAGAATAGTAGGTTCGTTGATGCTCGGGGTTTCTTCTAGGGTGGTGACCCGACGGCGACAGTAAAATTTCAGCCACTTTTTCATGCGAATCAGGGACACCATTTTCCCTTGCCAGTTGATGACTTCGTTGCCTAGGGTGGTTATGATTTGCTGGGATTTGAGCATCAGCATCTCTTGAATCACATCGATGGGAAATGCCAAGAGCATGCCGTTACTTTCCACTAGCAGGATGCGTGCTACCGATAGGGTAAAGGGGACGGTGAGGGTAAAGGTGGTTCCCCAACCGGGTTGGGTATCGACTCGGATATTCCCCCGGATTTGCTTGAGGTTGTTGCGCACTACATCCATCCCCACACCACGACCAGATAGGTCGGTGACTTGATCAGCCGTACTAAATCCGGGTTCAAAAATCAGAGACAGCAATTCCTGGTCACTGGCGCTGGCGAGCAGCTCCTGGTCTAATCCCATTTCCTCTGCTCTGGCTCGGATTTTAGTTAAATTAATGCCTTTGCCATCATCACGGAGGGTAAGCTGGGTCTGGTTCCCCCTGTGGATGGCTTTGATTTCAATAGTTCCCTTTGGCGGTTTCCCCATAGCCTGACGGGTGCTAGGGTCTTCAATGCCGTGGTCGAAGGCATTGCGCAATAAATGCATGAGGGGGTCACTCAGGGTTTCCAGGATGGTGCGGTCAATCAGGGTACCTTTCCCCACTACCTTGAGTTCTACTTGTTTGCCATGCTCCACACACAAGTCCCGCAAAGCTCGGGAAAATCGTCCCACTAAATCAGATAAGGGACGCATCCGAACCTGAGTCAGATTGGTTTGCAGCTGCTTGGCAGTTTTGTTTAATTCATGGGCAATGCTATCAGTATCGTCTAGGGTCAATTCCAAGTCGCTGGTGACTTCTTCGATTTGAACAATGGTTTCCATCACCTCCCTTGATAGCAGGTGCAAGTCGCTGTAGGAATCCATCTCTAAGGCATCAAACCCTTGAACAGTAATAGCTAGGGAAGTAGAGGAAGCAGAGGAAGCAGAGGAAGCAGAGGAAGCGGCGGGAGAAGATACGGAAGATGGCAGCAACAGTCCCTCGGATTTGCTGGTTTCCCCATCCCCCTGTCTTCCTGTCATTCCTCTTGGGGTGGCAATCTGGTCATAAGATGTGCGCAGCTTGTGATTGGAGGCTTCGAGAATCTTGACCCGGCGGCTGAGGTTGTCTACTAGGGTGCGCAGTCGTCCCAGTTGCAGGGAAAGACCATTGCGCTCGATAGTCAGTTCTCCAAACAAGTCATTGAGTCGATCCAACTGTCGCACAGGAATGCGCACAGTATTTTCCTGGTGTGGGTCTTTTGAGGAGTCTTCCTGATTGTTCTCCCTCACGAAGATGGGTTCAGGGCAAGGGGGGGAAGACAAGGGAGGGGGAGAAGACAAGGGAGAGGGGGAAGAAATCTTGGGATTGCTATCCACCCATTGAAATACCTTTACTTCCCCTTGATCTGGCTGGTCTGGCTGGTCTGGCTGGTCTGGCTGGTCTGGCTGGTCTGGCTGGTCTGGCTGGTCTGGCTGGTCTTCCTGGTATGCCTCATCCCCTTGTCCGAGTAGTTCTGGCTGATCGGTTTCCAATTCCCCAACTAATATAGCTTCCTCTGGCACCCCTGGGTCTGTAGCTCCTCCTTCATTCTCCTGAAACTCCCTAGCTTCGAGGCGGCGGGGTAAATGAGTCAGTTGACCCACCAGTACCAACGCCTGGGATTGCCGCCACAGCATTAGAGCTTGTTGGGCGATCGCTTCCACTTGGTCTGGGGCAGCTTCTAGCTGGTGATTGATGTCTTCGCACAACTGGCTAAAAGCCTCAAGCTGCAGCATTTCTCCTAACCCGCCCAATTCTTGAGCCATGATGGACACTTCTTCTAGCAAGCAGGGCTTTTCGGGGTCTGCTAACACCCCTTCTAGGCGAGCTAGACACCCTTCCACTTCTGTTTCAAACAGCATGGCAGTCACATTAGTGCCATCCTCTGCTCCCAGCATAGTAGTTGCATCATCTGCGACCGGGTCTCCTAGAATCTCGTGCAGTTGATCAAATACTGGGTTAGCTATGGTTTCTAGCCACTGGGAGTCTACCCGATTGCCCTGGCGGTTGATCTCGAGTACCTGGCGCAGACAGTCTACCCCCTGTAGGAGTAGACTTTCGAGTTGGTTTTCGATTGCGATCGCATTTTTCTTAGCCTTGAGAACTTTAAATGAATCCTCTAAACGGTGAGTTAGGTGACTCAAGGTGCCATATCCCATCATCCCAGCTCCCCCTTTGACAGAATGAACCGCTCGCAGAATCCCATCCATTTTCTGACTATCAATGGCAGCGCTGGCTAAACCCAGCAGCACCGATTCAATGGTATCTAAGTATTCCTTTGCCTCTTCGAGAAACTGTAGCTGAATTTCCAGTTCTTTGTCCTGTGACATGTGTAGTGGTTAGTGGTTAGTGGTTAGTGGTTAGTGGTTAGTGGTCATTAGTCATAATTCTGATCAACTTTAAACTTGCCAACCGATGTTTGTAATTCTTCAGCAATACTGACAGTGTCTTGGAGGGAGTGGGAGATATGTTCTGTTGACTGGTAAGTGCGTTCTGAGATTTGGGCAATGTCTTTCATTACGTTCGTCACAGCGCTTGAGGTTTCCGCTTGGGAAACGGTAGCTTGGAATATGGATTGAATGAATTGGTCGATTTGGGTGGAGACGTTGAGGATTTGACCAAAACTGTCTTTGGCTTCTTGAACTAGATAGGTGCCTTCGACCACTTGGGTAGTCCCCAGTTCCATGGCTTCCACCACTTCGGAGGTGCCTTGTTGGATGTTATCTACAATTTGTTCAATTTCTTTAGTGGCCGTGGCAGCGCGAGCAGCGAGTTCTCCAACTTCTTCGGCAACCACGGCAAATCCTTGCCCCTCTTCTCCAGCTCGGGCAGCTTCTATGCCAGCGTTGATCGACAATAGGTTGGTTTGCAGGGCAATTTGGTTAATAAATGCCACCACTTGGGAAATTTGCTGGGAGGATTCCCCGAGGCGCTTGACTTTTTTTGCAGTTTCTGCTATTGTATCTCTCAAGATTATGATACTGGCAACAGAGCGCTCAATAGCGTGGGTGCCGCTTTGGGCGGTGTTTGCAGCGGTATGGGCGACAGCAGCGGCTTGGCGGGCATTAAAGGCTACCTCTTGAATAGAACCAGTCATTTGAGCCACAGAATCTAGGGTGTCGGTGATTTCCTGGGTTTGTTGGAGTGCGGCTTCAGACAGTTGATGAATAGCTCCAGCATTGTCCCCAACAGACTGGTGTACCTCAGTAGCAGCAGTTTTGACTTGGGTAACAATCCCTCTTAGACTTTCGATGACGGCATTGAAGAAATCAGCCACAGTGCCAATTTCCCCACTGAGGATCTCAGCCCTTACCGTGAGGTCACCTTGGGCAGCTCCTTCCACTTTATTAACCAGTTCTAACAGTTGCAACTGTAGGGCTTCCCGTTGTTGCTGTTGCTCCTGGGAAACTACTTCCGCAGCAATGCGGGCTTGTTTGAGCTGGTCCACTAGCTTGGCTTGCTCAAGGGCAAAGCCCAATTGAATCGCCATCTGCGTGAAAAAGTTGATGTCTGATTCTTGCCAATGCCGGGTACCGGAACACTGATGGGCGACCAACAGTCCCAGTAATTTGTCCTCCCCTAAGATGGGGGCGACTAGGTTAGCTTTGACTTTAAACGGTTCAAGTTGACCAAAGTAACACTCACTCAAGTCTGCCTGGTAAATGTTATCCAAGGCAGTAACTCTACCCTGCTGATACTTTTCCACATATTGGTGGGCAAAGCAGGGGTCAGCAATTTCTGCTCCTAGGGATTTCGGCCAGCCATGACCCACGGATTCGGCGACAATGGTTCCTTGCCAATTTTCGTCAAACAGATAGACTAGGACTCGGTCGGTTTTCAGAGCTTCTCGGATGCCACTGATGGCTGACTGGTAGATTTCCTCGACTGTGAAGGATTTCCGGATACCGGAGGTAATCTCAATAAGTTGCCCAGCTCGGTCGGCTTCAGCAGTCTTCAGTCTGGCGAGACTGGCACTGCTTAAGGCTAGTCCTAAGTGGGTGGCTAATTCCTGTAGAAAGTCAATCTCATCGGTGCGCCATACTCGAGTGTTAGAACACTGATGGGCTACCAATAAGCCAATTAGATTATCCACCCCCACAATCGGGACGACCAGGTTTGCCTTGACTTGCAGTCGGTTCAACAACTGCATATGACCCGAGGAATATTTCTGTGCTTGGACATCACTGGTGGGCACAACCCTTCCCTTGCGATAGGCTTCCAGCAATTTTCTGGGAATACAAGCATCGGTGATTTCGTTGGCGATTGCTTTTGGCCAACGGGAGTCTACCGCTTCAGCCACAATGGTTCCCCGATAGCCTGGGTCAAAATAATAGATCACCACCCGGTCGGCGGCTAACTTTTCCTTAGCAGCATTAACCACTAAATCAAAGGCATGGGCTTTCTGATCAGGTTTGGCAGCATGGGTGACAACATCAGCAAATAACCGAGCCTTGTCTAGGGAAGCTTGTTGCTTAGCAACTAGGGTCTGTAGCTGAGATGCCATACGGTTGATATTTGACCCAAGTACCCCCAGCTCATCGGTTCCCACCAGCTCCAAACGGGTATCCAGTTGCCCTTCCCCGAGGGCTTTCACTGCCTTGGTAGCTGCTAACAAGGGACTGGTCAACCGGTTAGCGAGATAGACAGCTACTGCAGCAACTAATAAGGTGGTCAGGGAGATTCCCAGGGTCAGGGTGAGGAGTAATTGTCGCTGGGGCAGAAATGCGATCGCATCTGGGGTGGCCATGACTGCTACCCAGGGAAGGTCAGGTAAGTCGTTGATTTTACTAAAGGGGGTATAGGATAGCAGATCCTGATGCTTTTTGACCCGATCAGACGTGACGAGACTATCAGGTTTGTCAGCAGTTTGCAGTTCCTTGGCGTCCGGGAATACCTTGGTTAGGGGCTGATTAACGATATTGCTTTGGTTGGAGAGAAAAATTTTACCGTTGGTGGTATTGATTAAGTAAAGTTCTTCGCGTCCGCTGCCCATCAGGTTGATCGAATCTTGAAGGTATTGGATGGGCATCCGGGATTGGATAACTGCGACCAGCTTTTTTGTATTTTCGTCAAGTACCGGTGCAGCTAAGTAAAGGGATAACTGACCAGACGCATCCAAGTATATCGGTTGACTAATCGCCGGTTCTTTGGTCTTGATCACCTCCTCAAAATAAGACCGGGAGCTGGGATTATCTACGGGAGTCTGACTAGATTTGGCAATGACTTTGCCGGTTAAGTCGAAAACAGCTATACTTTCGTAGACTTGGTAAATGTCTAGGTAGCGGTTTAATAATAGGGCTTGTCTTTCCGAAAGGGAGGTGGTCTGCTGTTGACTTGAATTAGTAAAAACTGGGAGCGTAGCTAGAAATCGAATATCGGAATAGCGGTCTTGTATGAAGCCCTTGAGGTTGTCTTCTAGGCTAACTACCCTAGCAATGTTGTTTTGGTAAATTTCTTGGGTAATAGATTGGTTGGCTAAGTGATAGGCAATAGAGCCAATCAGCAGTACAGGAATAGTGCCTAGGGTGATGAATAATGATGTTACTTTAGTTTTTAAGCTGAGTTTAAGACCCCCAGAGCTTTTGGAACTGCTAGGTGGTTCAGTGGAGCCTATAAGCTCAACCCCATCCTGATCGGAGTTTTGGGTTGGTTCTGTGCTAGTCACATTTATAACTGAGTCCAATTCGGCATGGTGACGATACCTGTCTTTGGTTACCCCTTGACTATTTAAATCCTGATTAATTTCATTATTATATATTGATTTATCAAATTGTTTCACCATAAAAAAGCACCATTACCTGGCTACAAACTTATTTTTTATCAAAGCATTGATATATCTATTATCTAAAAAAAAAGTATCGTTTGAGGGTAGTTTTAAATTAACAATCAACAATTCCCAGCTGGCATTGAGTTTAAGTCAATTCCCGTTAAATTAGGTGTTGTGTAAAAGAGATGAAGCCATAATTGCCAAACCATCTAGTACTAACAAAATTTCTTGCTCTTGCAAAGCGCATCCCCGTAAGTAGGGAACCAAACCCGATGACACTTCTCCCAGTGGAGATTGAATACAATCGGGTGTGAGTCGCAACACCCCTTCAATGCTTTGGACTGCAACCCCTAAAGACGCTGACTGATTACGGAGCGTCACTATGTTGTACTGTTGAACATTAGTTTCTACGGTCGGTAAACCTAGCATTTGAGCTAGATCAATTACCCACAAAACACGAGAACGCCGATTCATCAACCCCTGTACGTACAGGGGCATATTTGGCATGGGGGTCAGACGCTCTTGGGGCAAGACTAGAACTTCCTGGGCTTGATGCATAGATATAACCGCAGGGGTTTGTTCATTTAACAAAAATTTAAGATAAGCATCCCCGATATTATTGTGTTCTTCAGATGGTTTGGTTATACTAGCTAACTGAGACCAGGTTTGGGGGGTATGGGCTAGTGCTGACGTATTCATTAATTCACAAGTAAACCTATGTTAGGAGACCGATCATTGGTGAGTTGATATATAATTGCTGAGTTTGCCAAGATATTGGTTAAGTAAAGTCTAACCAATAGACTAACCTATAATAGTAACCTATAACAGAGGGATATGTTTTTATAAAACCACCCTAAATGTCTGAATAAATCAACACCGAATTCAGCTTTTTATCCTTCATAGATATAAAGTAGATAGATACCCAATGATTAGTTGAGATGTTTAAACACTATCTTGAGGAGATCGGATTGGTTAAACGGTTTAGACAGATGAC